>DATDVJ010000021.1:0-9413 GCA_036517595.1 Minisyncoccota bacterium | reverse complement strand
CGCGGGAGCGGAGCTCGTCTCCCCATTTCTCACAAGGAATCCCGGGGGTACCTTTAGCCCGGCTTGACGGAAAAAACCTTTGGCTGCCATTTTATTCATGGCGAGTGCCGAAGACATCGCCCCTGAACCAGTGTAGGCAACACCAAGAGAGTCGAGAAGTTGTTGCACCTTACCGTCCTCACCATACTCTCCGTGGAGAGCATTCCAGAAAACATCAACCTGCCGAGCGATGAGATCTGGCTCGGCCGGCAAACCATTCCAGTGCCACACTCCCTCACGATCAATCAAGATATCATGACCACGATAAACCGACTGCAAATGCTTGAGTACACTGCCACCGGTCGCGAGCGATACTTCATACTCGTGACTCACACCACCACGCAGAACACCAACCCGAACTCTAACCATTTAACCAATCAACTTTTTAATCTTCTCGACCACGTCATCGAGAGTGAAGTTGGCTTTAATTAAGAAGTCCTCTACCCCGAGGGCTTTAGCCTTCTCAATGTCTTCCTTCTGCCCAAGATTGGAAAAAATGATAACTGGAATCCCCTTCGTCGATTCTGTGGAACGGATCTTCTTCAACACTTCGAAACCATCTTTGCCGGGCAGAAGTAAATCGAGAAGAATTAACCTTGGCTTAATCCCTTCGACGGTAGAGATAGCATTCTCGCCATCAACTGCCACCTCAATGTGATAATTCTCTTTTTCTAAGCGCTTAGCAGTCAAAGAGCGCAAAAATTCATCATCTTCCACGATTAGAATTATCTTCTGATTATCATCTTTTCCCATAAAATGTGATTAATGTTTTTTTAATTAACTTGATAAACTATTTCTGAAACACCGGAATGGTGAAGTGAAATTTCGTCCCCTGACCTAAGATACTTTCGAACCAAATTGCCCCGCCGTGCTTCTCAATAATATCGCGCGAGATGAAGAGGCCAAGCCCGGTGCCATCAGTCTGAACCTTGATTGCATTCGAACCGCGGAAGAAACGATGGAAGATCTTACTCCCCTCAACCTCCGAAATACCGATACCCGTGTCGGAGACAACAACCTCCAAATTGCTCCGAGCACTATTCATTCTAGCATCACCGATCGAGACTGTCACTTGTCCATTCTGGGGAGTATATTTCACGGCATTATCGAGCAAATTCTCAAGGACTATGCCCAACTTGATTGGGTCGGCCGCGACGGGCGGCAGGTTGACCTTCGGTTTATCGAACTTCAGTTTAATGGCCTTGCTCTCGGCTTGATTGGTAAACTCGAAGAGAATACCATCGATCAACTTTGGCAAGTCAACGGACAAGAAATTGAAGTCCGATCGATCGGCTTCTATATAATCAACATTCAAAAGATCATTAATGATCGCGATCATTCTCTGGGTACTCTCGAAACCCTTTTCGATAAAATTGTGCTGATCGGGTGTCGTTGGGCCAAGACTGCCCTGAAGTAACATATGGAAGGTCCACTTGATCGCCGAGAGTGGCGTCCGTAATTGATGGGTCGTCACTGAGACAAATTTCGATTTCGCCTGTTCGAGATTCTGGAGTCGCTTGTTGGCAAACGTCAGCTCGAAATCCTTATCGAAAAGTTGTTTGGCATAAGTCTCGAGTTCGTGATTCAACTTCTGAAACTCCTCCGCCTTAGTTGACTCCGTTCGAACTTGATCGGCCAACAAACGATTGCGTTCTTTGTTCAACTTTGAAACATAGGTAATGAAAAAACCCATGATCACGAGGTAAGCAACCACCGGCACGAGAAAAAGGAGATAAACACCGCTCTGGATGCCAGCGGCGTTGACGATGAGAATAAGAACGATGGTTAGAACAACGGTAATTATTCCCCAAAAAACGAGGGGGTTGAGGGTTTTCCGTCCCAACTCTGCCAAGTGAACATGCCGAGGAATCTCCATTCATAGACATTATACCCCGTTAAGATGACGAAGAATAGGATCATGGTGGACAAAAAAAATTAAGAGTATTCTCTCGTTAATTTCTTTCGCCGGCGGCGGTGGAAGGCGATGGCGAAACGGTGAGCTTCGTGATTGAGTTGTAGAATCAAGTTTCGATATTTGGCAATCATTTTTTGATCACCGAGTAAACCTTTCGGTTGATGCCGTTCGTCTTTAACAACAGAAACAACCGGAATACTAGTTTTAGATTTGGCTAGAATATTCTTGATCGTAGCCAACTGATTAGGACCACCGTCAACCACGATCAGGTTCGGCTTTGGCCACTCACGGTGAGCCAACCGCCGTTCTAGTATTTCTCGCAAATTAGCGAGATCATCAGCGCCGTGGCTCACTTTAAATTTCCGATAGCCACTCCTCTCCAATTCTCCAGCTTCGACGACCACCATCACCCCCACAGCATTACTGCCTCCCAGGTGAGCAATATCGTAGGCTTCGATCCGAAAATTAATGTTACTCATGTCAAGGGTAACCCTTGACATTGACTTCTTGATTAAACCTATGTCCTGAATGTGAGTGAGAGCGCGAATTTGATCGCGAAGCTCGGCACTTCTCTCGAAAGCGCTCTGCCTGGCGCTAGTATTCATCTCTCGCGTGAGCATATTGATCAGTGACTTGACTCGACCAGACAAAAGCAATTTCAAGTGACTAATCTGATGATGATAAACAACAGGGGAAATATGGCCCAAGCCCGCCTTGTCGGCGGACAAGCAAACACCCGGGCATAAACCGATTTGCGCGTTGAAACAAGGTTTCCCCGCCAAGGGCTGACATTGGTCGCGATAGGGAAAAATTTTGCGAATCAAGCGCAAAGCCTCGCGTAGTTCAGCGCCATGGGGAAAGGGGCCAAAAACAGCTTCTAGCTTATAGGTAATAGCTTTTAGTCGTTGACCGCGAATCATAAGCACCCGGGCCCAATCTTCTTTGGTAATTACCACATACCAATAACTTTTGTCGTCTTTCTCTCGGGCATTATATTTCGGCTGATGTTTCTTGATCAATTCTGATTCTAAAAGCAAAGCTTCGAGCACGGAATCGGTGCGCTTATAGCGGAGACCGGTTACCAGTGCCAGCATTTGCACAATCCGCCCACCCCGACTTCTTTCGACTGTCGCGGAGGAAAAATAACTTCGAGCGCGATCGCGAAGCGATGTGGCCTTGCCAATATATAGAATCTCTCGTCCGCGAGTGAAAAAATAAACTCCGGGGGTGTCAGGCAGTTTTTTAACTTTTGCAATTGACAACATCTATTTCCTCTTTAACACCCGTTTAAGGTATTCGGCCGTGTGTGATTGGGCGACGGTGGCGACCTGCTCGGGCGTGCCTTGCGCCACTACTTGCCCACCACCCGAGCCACCCTCCGGACCCATATCAATGACCCAATCAGCATTCTTAATTACTTCCAAATTGTGTTCGATCACCACCACAGTATTACCCCGCTCCACTAACTTATCGAGAATTATAATCAGGTGTCGCACATCTTCATAGTGAAGACCAACCGTTGGCTCATCGAGGAAATAGATGGTTCGTTCGGTTAGCGGTCGATAGAGTTCGGAAGAAATTTTCACCCGTTGGGCTTCACCGCCGGAGAGGGTCGTTGCCGATTGACCAAGCTCGAGATAACCGAGTCCCACTTCATTTAAAGTTTTCAAACGATCAGCCACCGCCGGAATATCACGGAAGAAAGCCAAGGCTTCCTCAACCGTCATTTGCAAAATCTGATAAACATTTTTCTTCTTGTACATCACCTCGAGCGTCTCTTTATCGAAACGCCGACCCCGACAAACATCACATTCAACATAGACCGTTGGTAAGAAATGCATCTCCACCGCAATGGTGCCATTACCTTGGCAGGCCTCACACCGACCACCTTTAACATTGAAGGAGAAACGATTAGCTCGCCACCCTCGCACTCTCGCCTCTTCGGTGGCAGCGAAGAGATCACGAATCCAGGTGAAGGCCCCGGTGTAAGTGGCGGGATTGGAACGGGGTGTCCGACCGATCGGTGATTGATCAATCAAGATTGTCCGACTAATATATTCAGTGCCGGTAAATTCTCGGCAGTTGTAGAGTTCGTTCGTCCGGTACCGTCGCTCGAATCGCCCCTGCAAATTTTTATGTAGAATCTCGTAGACCAAAGACGATTTGCCCGAACCCGAAACGCCAGTAACCGCCACCAATCGGCCCAAGGGGATCATTGTCTCCAGATCGGTGATGTTGAAGATTTTCCCCCCACGAATTTTAATCGCTCCCCGATCAGCTGTCCGCCGGCGGTCGGGCAAGGGGATCGTCCGATCACCACGGAGATAATCAATGGTCAGTGAACCGAAATTATTAATTTTTGCGGTTAGAAATTTCTCTGTCTCCCCCGCCGCCACAATCTGACCACCATGCACTCCCGCCCCCGGTCCGATATCAACTAAATAATCAGAGCTAAAGATTGTATCCTCATCATGCTCCACGACAATAATAGTGTTGCCGAGATCACGTAATTCTTTGAGCGTCTTGATCAAACGCTCATTGTCACGGGGGTGGAGACCAATCGTTGGCTCATCGAGCACATAGAGGGTGCCGACCAAACGCGAACCAAGTTGTGACGCAAGGCGAATCCGTTGAGATTCGCCACCCGAGAGCGTGTGAGCACGGCGATCGAGTGTTAAATAATCCAGTCCAACATCGAGGAGGAATTGCAGACGATGTTCGATTTCTTTGAGAATTACTTTGGCAATCTCGCGTTCTTTATCAGTCAACTTGGCTTGGTGCAAAAAATTTTGAGCGACGGAAATTGATAGGCTAGTTAATTGAGCCAGATTAATTCCCCCAATCATCACGGCAAGCGCCTCGGGTCGGAGGCGAGCGCCGGCACAATCCGAACACGGATCATCGCCGAAAAGATGTTTGGTCCCCAACCCCCGACAAGTCGGGCAAGCGCCGTAAGGCGAGTTGAAGGAGAAGAGTCGCGGTTCTATTTCGGGATAAGAGAAACCATCGTGGGGGCAAGCGAAGCGCCCAGACATAATGAAGGAATCCTCACCAATTCTAATCTCCACTAGCCCATCGGTGAGCTCGAGCGCTTTCTCGACGGCCTCGGCCAATCGAGTATTCGCTCCATCGACAACGGCTTCCTTCACCGCCACCTTAATCTTACTCATCTGACCGCGTGGCGCACGCCCGAAGTCAGCCAGCGACAAATCATCCACCACCGCACTGATATTGTGCTTCTTGTTTTTTTCAAGAATTATCTGCTCGCGAAGCAATTTCCGCGCACCATTCACCACCACTTCGCGGTAACCCTTGTCGAGGAGATCGTAGAGTAACTGATAGTGCTCTCCCTTCCGCCCGCGAATAATCGGCGCCAGAATAAGCACTGCTCCTTTACCACTTGCGTTCTGTCGCCGCGCGGCAATAATTTTCTTATTAACCAGGGTAATAATCTCCGACGGCGAGAGCTTCTCGATCAAACGTCCGCAAAGAAGACAATGGGGTTTGCCAACCCGAGCGTAGAGCACCCGCAAATAATCGTAAATCTCAGTGATGGTCGCCACCGTCGAACGCGGATTACCGGAGCGCGTCTTCTGATCAATCGAGATCGCCGGTGACAAACCGCTGATCTCGTCCACGTCCGGTTTCTGCATTTGTAAAAGAAATTGCCGGGCATAAGCCGAGAGTGATTCCACATATCGACGCTGACCTTCCGCAAAAATCGTATCAAAGGCAAGTGACGATTTACCGGAACCCGAGAGACCGGAGAAGACCACGAGCTTGCCGCGCGGAATCTCGAGATTGATGTTTTTCAAATTATGCGTCCGCGCGCCTTTAATTATAATTTTACCAGTGTCTTCTTTAATCATGAGCCAAGCAGTCTAACACGCCAAACAAAATTTGACAAAAATAATTGGGTACGTTTACCTTAATACAGAATGTCTGACGCGGTCAGATAAAGCTTGAAAACCAAACGCCGTTTGACGACAGGGAAATGAAAAAATGGAAATGGATTATACTCAATATGCTGTTGGGGCGAAAATTATCTTTCGTAATCCTGACTACGACGATAACTCGAGAAATGGCGAGGAAGCAACGGTTATCGGCCACGCCTCTGATAGGCCCGGTGTTCATGGCGCAATTCTGCATTTTATTGAGTTCGCAGATGGCCGCCAGATTTCAGTTCACCCGAAAGAAATCGCCCTTCTAGCAACACAGGTAAACCAAGTCTAAAACTGGTAAGCGCGCCACCAAAACTCTCACGAGTTACCGGTGGCTTTTTTTAATTTTTAATTTAATTTTCCAAACAAAAAGATACCATTTCCCACACGGCCGTTAGATTTGTGGTAACATTTAACATAACGATGATCAACAAACTACCGAAGATCAAAAGTCCTCTTAAACAAAAGGTTTTACTGTTGCTTACAACCGGTGTGTTGTTGGGATTAACTCGTTCACCGAAACAATATTTCAAAATTGTTCATATGGCGACGAAGGAATGGAAATTTATTGATCGACAATATCTCTACCGTCTAATCGGGGAATTTCGAGAGAAACGTTTGATTGATTATCAAGAAAAAGCCAACGGTGAAATTAAAATCATCATCACTGAACGAGGCAAACTTTTTCTACTTAATTACGATATTGATAATATGAAAATTAAAAAGAGCGAGCCGTGGGATGGGAAATGGCGAGTCGTCTTTTTTGATATACCAGAAAAACATCGTCGAGCTCGCGATGCGTTGAGAGAAAAATTAAAAGAAATTGGTTTTCGAGAATTACAGCAATCTGTATTTATTCAACCCTACCCTTGTTTCGAGGAAATAAACTTTTTGATTGAATTCTTCGAAGTAAGAAAATGGGTTCTACTCGCAGAAATTGATCAAATCACCAATGAGGCACAGTTATTAATCAGGTTCAATTTAAACAAAAACTAGATAAGAATTAAATAAAAACAAATTACGACGAAATCCTACGGCCGTGGTATTTATGGTAACATTTTTTTATTTTACCATTTTCCTATTTTATTTTTTATCTTTCTTCTCCCTCAATAGCTTGATCTCATCACGAACAAGAGCCGCCGTTTCGAAATCGAGCTCTTTCACGGCTTCGCGCATTTGACGCTCTTTCTCTCTAATTATTTTTCTGGTGTTGCCACCGTAAGCGACGCGGTCGAGTTGAACCAGATCAGCCAAGGCTCGAGCCCGTTCATTCTCAATCCCCTCACTGATATCGCTAATCTTTTTTATGATTGTCTTCGGAGTAATATTATGTTCTTTATTATAAACCAACTGCTTCTCCCGTCGTCGCTCGGTCTCATTGATCGCCTCTTTCATTGAATTCGTAACTCGATCGGCGTAAAGAATCACCCGCCCCTCAACATTGCGCGCCGCTCGACCGATCGTCTGGATGAGCGACACCGTCGAACGCAAAAAACCCTCTTTATCAGCATCGAGAATTCCGATCAGAGTCACTTCCGGCAAATCGAGCCCCTCGCGGAGTAAATTGACTCCAACCAAACAATCAAATCCTTCTTCCCCGCCATTGGCCCCGCGGCGAAAGTTAGACAAAATTTTAATCCGATCAATAGTTTTGATATCACTATGTAAATACTCCGTCTTAATCCCCGCTTCTTTAAGATAAGCACTCAAGTCCTCCGCCATCTTTTTGGTTAAAGTCGTTGCAATCACTCGATGGCCGCGAGCGATTTCGTTGGTCGCCTCTTTCACGAAATCTTTGATTTGCCCTTGATAATTTAAGATTGGTTTTAAGGACTCCCCTTGGGGCACCCTCTTAAGGGGAGTCCTTGGTGCTGATCCAGTGATCGGTCGCACAACAATTTTTGGATCAACTAATCCCGTTGGCCGGACAATCTGTTCGACAATTTGATCACTAACTTTTCGCTCATAATCACCGGGGGTCGCACTGGTGTAAATAATCTCGGCCACTTGCTTATTAAACTCAGCAAAGGTAAGCGGTCGATTGTCTAGCGCTGATGGTAAACGGAAACCGTACTCAATTAAAGTTTGTTTTCGGCTCCGATCACCAGCATACATGCCACCAATCTGCGGCACCGTCACATGTGACTCATCAATAATAGTCAAAAAATCAGCCTGTCCGCTCGAATCATGGGGAAAATATGAAAGTAGGGTATCCGGCGGCTCACCGGACTGGCGCCCCGCCAAGTGCCGTGAATAATTTTCTATTCCCGAACAGTAACCAACCTCACGCATCAATGCTAAATCATAATTTGTCCGCCGCTTCAAGCGTTCGGCCTCTAAAAGTTTGCCGGATTTGTTCAACTCCTTGAGTCGAGTGTCTAGCTCACCTTTAATCGAAGTGATGGCCTGCCGTCGAGCCAATTGACTGGTGATAAAGTGCTTAGCGGGAAAGAGAAAAATGGTTTCTTTTTCGGCCACTATTTCTCGCGTTATCGCATTCAGTTCGATTATTTCCTCAATCTTTTTAGTGCCAGTTTTGATCGCATAGATCTCCCGACCACTTGGCGGAATTACTTCAACTGTTGATCCGAGAGCGCGAAAGGTCCCGGGCATTAGATCGACATTCGTGCGTTCATAATGAACCTTGATTAAACGACGCGCCAGATCAATACGCGAAAGTGAGTCGCCAATTGTCAGTTTGAGATTCTCCGCTTCATAATCCTTTGGACTACCAAGCCCGTAAATACAAGAAACGGACGCAACAATAATCACATCGCGGCGGGTGAGTAAAGCTTGCGTTGAAGCATGACGAAGACGATCAATCTCCTCATTGATCATGGCGTCCTTCTCAATGTAAGTGTCGGTAGCCGAGATATAGGCCTCCGGCTGATAATAATCGTAATAGGAAACAAAATAGTGAACCGCGTTATTGGGAAAAAAATCTTTATACTCCTGTGCGAGCTGGGCAGCCAAAGTTTTATTATGAGCAATAATCAAAGTTGGCTTCTGGTAATTAGCAATGATGTTCGCCATCGTGAAAGTTTTGCCCGATCCCGTGACACCAAAAAGGGTTTGGTGTTTGAGACAGCGCTTAAGACCAGCCGTAAGCGCGGCGATCGCCGCCGGCTGATCGCCGGCGGGTTGAAATGGATTATGTAATTTGAAACCAGCGGCTGGCACTTCACTCATATTTCCCCACTGTACCTCGCGCCCTAACTTTTTTCAAACCAAAATCCAGACAAAAAAGAAGCTCCTGACCGGGGTGTGGTGCAGGAGCTCGGGGAATGGCAAGGTAATTCTATTCGGATGTCAAGTCTTAGGTATGAATTGGGAATCACCTTGCCCAAAAAGAGCAAAAACAGGCTGGCAGATATTTCTTAGGGTAAAGTTCAATTTTTGAACCTGTTGATAACTACGAATGCTTAAATAATGTTGCTAATAAAGACCTTTCTTGTTGTTTAAACTTTTGCTTTCGGTGATTGTATCGCCAGACATATTCGCCCAAGTATAAGTGTAAC
>DATDVJ010000020.1:0-14271 GCA_036517595.1 Minisyncoccota bacterium | reverse complement strand
GCTTGGATGGCATAGGTTTTTTCAACGCCTGGGAAGGAATTGGCGACATCTTCTAAATCTTTTAACCGTTTGAGGTAATTCTCTAGTGTGTCGCGCCGGGCACCCGGTCGACTACCGGAGATTGCGTCAGCCGTCTGAACGATAATTGATTCGATGGTCTCATAAGGATATTCACCGTGATGGGCTTGCATCGCTTTAATCACCGCTTCACTCGCGCCAAATTTTTCTAGAATCCGCCGACCGATTTCCACATGTGTCCCAGACACCTCATGGTCAATCGCCTTGCCGATGTCGTGGAGGAGGGCGCCAGCCCGGGCCACCGGCACATCAGCCCCAAGTTCTTCGGCGAGCATCCCGGCGAGATGAGCCATCTCGATGGAGTGTTGTAAAACATTTTGGCCGTAACTCGTGCGGAAGTGTAGGCGTCCGAGAATTAGAATGATTCGCGGATCAAGGTTAAAAACATTGGCCTCATAGACAGCCTGCTCGCCTTTATCTTTTATAATCTGGGAGACATTTTCTTTAGATTTGGTTACAATTTCCTCAATCTTGGCCGGATGAATTCGGCCATCGACGATGAGCGCGTCGAGGGCCACTTTGGCAATTTGCCGGCGCACGGGATCGAAGGAGGAGAGAATGATCGAGCCCGGAGTGTCGTCGATGATCACTTCGACCCCCGACGCTTTCTCGAAGGCGCGGATGTTTCGGCCCTCCTTGCCGATGATTTTCCCCTTCACATCATCGGAAGGGAGGGCGACAACGGTTGACATTACCTCGGGGATCGTGCCATTGGCAAGACGTTGAATAACGGCCGTGAGAATACTCTTGGCCTTCGTCTCAAGTTTTTCTTCACCCAGCATCTCAAGTTTGCGCATGCGGATAAGTAGGTCCGCCTCATAATTCTTAGTGATGGTTTCGAGCAATTCTTCTCGGCCTTCGGCCTCGGTCAATTTGGCCACTCGCTCTAGTTCGGTGGCCTTCTTCTGCTCAATTTGCTTTAACTCTTCTTTGAGTTGCTTGATTTCCTCCAAACGCCGTTTGATCGTTTCGACTTCACGATCAATGTCCACTTGACGCTTATCAAGTAGCTCATCCTTTTTGATCAAACGTTCTTCTTTGCGTTTGAGCTCATCTTCTTTGACTTGTTCTTTCTCTCTGATCTCCCGCAGTAATTCTTCGGCTTGGGTATCGGCTTTATCAGCTATTTTTTGGGCTTGGTCTTTGGCTTCGAGGAGGGTCTTCTTGACCGCGATCTCCATGGACCCTTTCTGCCCCAAGGTAATGAGCCAGCGCAGGAAGTAGCCGAAGACAATCCCGCCTAGACCACTGGTGATGGTCAAGAGAAGAAGTGTTTTCAGTGACACAATTGTTAATGGGTGTTAAGAAACTAAGTTTGGTAATAAATTGACTAAAATAGTTCACTCGCTGATGTTATCAGGCGAGGGCGGGATTGTAAAGTTTGCTTGAAGTTTTTCCAACTATCCCGTTTTCGGTTTGACGATGCTATCAACGAGGCCGTATTTCACCGCTTCGTCGGCCGACATGTAGTAGTCGCGATCGGAGTCCTGTTCGATTTGGTTTACGGATTGACCAGTGTGTTTGGCCAGAATCTTGTTGAGTTTGTCTTTAATCTTGAGAATTTGTTTGGCGGTGATGGCAATATCCGAGGCCTGACCTTCGGTTCCGCCGAGTGGTTGATGAATCATCACCTCGGCATTAGGCAGGGCGAAACGTTTGCCTTTTGTCCCAGCCGAGAGGATGATGGCGGCGCCGGAGGCCGCGAGACCAACACAAACTGTCGAGACATCGGACTTCACGTAATTCATGGTGTCGAGGATGGCCATCGTCGCCGTCACTTGCCCGCCCGGCGAATTGACATAAAGGGTGATATCTTTCTTCGGCCCCTCGGATTCTAAGAAGAGCAGTTGGGCAATAATAATGTTGGCCAGGTGATCGTCGATTACACCGCCCAAGAAAATGATCCGATCCTTGAGTAGACGGGAATAAATGTCGTAAGCTCGCTCGCCGAAGGGGGACTTTTCAATGACGGTTGGTATAAGCATAATGGGTTTATGTTATTTGACTAATTAGATTATGTCAACTAGTCTGGTAAGAGAGGGTTTTCGTTCTTTGCTAATCAACAAGGTCAATCAAGGAAAGGGGGCGAAGGTGATGAATCTTTTCCATCGCCAGGAGCGGCAGGTAAAAATGGGGGGTTCCGGGTCAATAACTACGGAGCAGTTAAAGCGTTTGCTGGAAGCGTCTTTGCGGCCAGACCAAACTGGTGTTAATCAGGCAAATTTTGAAGGGTTCCTGGGTAATCCTCATGGTTATGGTCAAACTGTCTTGCTTAGTCGGGCCAAAGATATCCTGGGCAAGGACTATGTTGCTGATCACGCTTCGGTCTCAAAAGTTTGGCGATGTGTCGCTCTCGATTCTGGATCGGTACCGTACAGTGAGGGTCTTCTCGAGACCGCGGCCCAATTAAACAAAGTTGGACACACTTTCCGTCTCGTGTACCTTTTTGGCTTACCCCTTGATCGTCAGTTAATCCAGAGTCGGGATCAAGAATCTGGTCCCCGTTTTGCTAAGGCGGCTCAACGTTGGATTACTGACCGGTATCACCCACTCCTACCAATCAAACTCCCGGCCGGTTATTGGCTCATTAATTTTTCGGACAATAGATTTCTCCAAATTTCTTCCGCAAAGATTATCAGTGACCTGGAGGAAACTTTTCCCCGAGAGAATTGGGCGACAGCCGAGACAGTATCAGAGGCTGTGATTAGCCTAGCCTGTGCGCATTCGAAAGAAGAATTAAGGTTGTTAACGGAACAACACTTTCATGTTGACCGACCGAGATTCCTGTCCCAAGGTTGGTTGGTGGGCGGTTATCGTCCGGCCATCGGTCTTAGGGTGATCCCCCAAGAAGAAGCGGCGAAACTATCTGGCCGCAAGATGGTGGTTGTTACTTTGATCGCTAGGTAACCCTGACCCCTCGATTATTTTGAGGGGTCTTTTTGTGTTTGTTCTTCCAACCATCTGAAGACGCGTTCGTTGATCATTAAGCCGGCAAGATAGGCACGGGCGCGAGTGGGATCAGTTTTTGGCTGTTGGGCTAGCAAATTTTTCACTTCTTGCTCGAGTTCGTTTTCTGGCACCTCAATCTTTTCGGCTTGGGCAATGGCGGCAAGGACCAAACCGGTTTTAACTCGCTTCTCGGCCGGCGACTCCCATTCCTTTTTCAATTCCAGCTCGGTTTTTTTAAGGTGGGTTAGATATTGGTCGAAGGGGAGGCCCATTTTGCTGACTTCGTGTTTCATTTCGGCTAACATCGTTTCCAGTTCCGAATTAATAAGAATCGTCGGCAGATCAATTGGCGTGGCCGAAATAATTTTTTCAATTATCTGGAGCCGGCGTTTGTCGCGCGCCTTACTTTCTTCGTCGGTGACGATTTCTGGTGCCAAGGGTTCCCCTTCAGGAGAAGGGGAACCCTTTTTACCATCAACTAACGCTTCTCGTGCCAACTTACGATAATCAGGCAAAATAATTTCTGGATAGATGGCGGTCGTGATGATAAAACCAAGCGGATTCCCGGCCGCGATTTTGGTAATACTAATACTTGGCCGACCAAGCGCGTCGATCTTATTTTCCGCCAGTAATTTCGGGTAGTGTTGATTCAAGGCGAGCTCGGCCATGCGACGCAAAACAGTTTCCTCACCGAGCTCTCGTGTCAGCACTTCATTAGGAATATGTCCGGGGCGGAAGCCCGGAAGTTTAACTTCTTGCGCGAGCTTGGCGAGCGCCGGTGCACGGTAAGATTCAAAGAGCTCCGTGGCGATCTCGCCACGGAGCTCAACGGTTGACTGGGGCAGTTTCTTGATCGCGGTCAAATCTATTGTAGTTCTTTATCGAGATTGTTCAAATCAGTCTCGCTGGAATTAATATCACCTTCTATCGCGTTAAGACCATTGAGGGCGTCGGTTTCATTACCGATTACTGTTCCCGTTGGAACGGTATTGTCGCCATTATTGACGGTGCCAGATACTGGATTAGGCTGATCGGTCGGCAGACCGTCGGTCGGAGCCGGGGCTTCGCCCCGACGCGAACTCACGATATAGATCCCGCCGATTACAATGAGTAAAACAATTATAATTGTCCCAAGCAATGGCCCCTTCGAGGGTTTCTCTCCGATGGGGAAATTGTTCATTGATGTGTCTCCGTTCATAGGTGCTTTGGATTTAAATTGCTAATAAATTACTAATTTGTTGGTGGTGTGGTGGTGCTCACTGGGGTGGTGGGGTAGGCGGCTTTAATCAAGCGGATAGCCTCGACAATCTTCTGATGAGCCACGCGAATATTGGCCATGGCCTCGCGGACTCGGGCGCGAACCTCGGTGAAGGAGCTATTAGTCTCAATGCCTCCGGCGGCGATAGCGTTGTCCATTGCCGTTTGAATCTCGCTAACGGAAGCTCGACCGGTGATGATCGCGGCCGCTGCTTCAGTGAGTTTCTGATCGACGACGGTTTTGTCGAAGCGAGGATTTGGGAATTGACTGGCGTGAAGTGTGACGCGCTCACGAAAGCCATCGGCGCGGTTAAGAGCCGCTGTCAGTCGGAGAACCGCTTTCTCGCCCAACATCCCGATGCGGGCTTTATTCATTGTCTCTCGAGCATCACGAATGTCTTGACGAACGCCTGTCCCGGGTACTTGAGCCATGGTCACGAGCGGCAGAAGACCGAAGGCGACCATGAGTCCAAGGGCCACAATTTGTTTCTTGGTGTTTAACATATTACGAATTTTACATTAATTAATTTAATAATCCCACTTCTCCTCCCAGCTTATTATAATCAGATTATTTTGGCAACCCCAGTTTGGGAGAAGCGGGGTATTTAGCTCGATAAAGTTCGCTACCGCGGTGGAAAACCTTAATCGCTTCCGCGCGGGATTGGAAACCAGTAATTCGCACTTCCTTTTTCTGAAGCTGTTTGTAGGTTAAGAAGAAGTGCTCGATTTCTTTAAGAGTGTGCGGATTAATGTCGGCCAAGTCCTTAACGATCTCCCAGCGCGGGTCATCAGTCGGCACGGCGATAACTTTGTCATCCGGTTCACCGCTATCAATCATATTCATTAGAGCCACGGGTCGGACGTGAACCAGAGATCCCGGGAAAAGTGGATAAGTGGTGAGGATAATCACATCTACCGGATCTTTGTCTTCCCAGAGAGTTTGAGGGATGAAACCGTAATCGAAGGGGAATCCCTGGGCGCTGTAGAGAACGCGGTCGAGAGCGAGGAGGCCCGTCTCTTTGTCGGCTTCGTATTTATTCTTCGAACCCTTGCTGATCTCGATGATAACATTCATCTTGTTCTCGGTACCCGGGTTAATGTCGTGCCAAAAGTTCATGCCGTTATCGTATCATTTGGACGCCGGGCTTCCAAGGGGAAGCGCGGTGTCTTCGATTTTTAATTCCTCCGCTTCAGCCTCCATTCCCGGTGCCCGAATGTCAATCCGCCAGCTAGTCAATTTAGCCGCCAGTCGCACATTCTGACCGCGTTTGCCCACAGCGAGTGAGAATTGATCGGGGATCACCTCAACCACCGCTTCGCGGTTCTCTTCATTCAAAATAATATTTTTCACGGTGGCTGGCGAGAGGGCGTTCTCGATCATCGTGGTGGGGTTATCCGACCACTCAATAATATCAATTTTTTCTCCCCCCAACTCGCTAATGACCGTGTTGACGCGGACACCGCGCTGACCGACGCAGGAGCCGACAGGATCAATGTTGCGCTCGCGCGAGCTGACCGCGATCTTGGTGCGCGAGCCGGCCTCGCGAGCGATGGCCTTAATCTCAACCGCGCCGCTCGCGAGCTCTGGCGCTTCCAGCGCGAAGAGTTTCTCGACAAATTTCGGTTGGGCGCGCGACAATCTCAAGTTGACGCCACGGGGGGTATCCTCGACGGCCACCAGATAACACTTAATTCTTTCACCTTGCGCGTAGTGTTCATTGGGGATTTGTTCTTCATATGGCAGAAGACCCGTGACTCGTCCGAGATCAACGAAGATGTGGCCGCGTTCAATCTTCTGCACTTTGCCATTCACGATGTCGCCCGCACGACCCGAGAATTCCTGGAGCACCGATTGTCGCTCAGCCTCGCGGATGCGTTGGATAATCACTTGCTTGGCGGTTTGCGCCGCGATCCGACCGTAATCATCTTTGGTCTCGAGGGGGAAAGTCATTTCTTCTCCAGCCCTGGCGTCGCGTTTAATTTTTTGGGCATCCTCAAGCAAGAGATGTTGGTCTTCGTTGAAGTGAATCAATGCCAAGGGTTCCCCCCTTTCGGATGTCAAGGGTAACCCTTCCCCTGATTTGGACGCCAGGCTTCCAAGGGGAAGCGCGGCGTCCTCTTTGGCGTTTTCCAACATGGACTCATCCACCACCAATTTCACCTGATAGAATTCTGTCGTGCCGGTGTTGAGGTCGAAATGCGCCCGAATAATCTGACTTTTCTTGCCATAATCTTTTTTATAAGCCGCCACAAGTGCATCTTCAATCGCCCCCAAGATTTTATCCTGGGGGATGCCGCGCTCTTCCTCGAGTTGCTCGAGCGCCGACCGAAGTGTTTTCAGATCCATCATATTTTTCTACTCCTTTTTAGTCTGGGAGTCAAGAAAGTCAAGAATATATTGGCAGTACCGGTGATAATCGCGTAAACAATCGCCGATAGAATTGTAAACTTTTTGATAATCCACCTGATCGTATTCGTGGACGAGAATATTTCTGGTGCCGACACTTTTACTAATTTCTTGACCAAATTCTGGTGGATAAACTTTTAGATTTGCTAAACGCAAAAATGTTTCCCGATAATCTTTTGGCGGGGCGATATCTTTAGAAGTTAAGGCGACAAGGAGATGATTGTTGATATCAAGTGCCCGCATGATAGTCCGTTCTAAAATTCTTTCCAAAGCCGCTTGTTTTACATAATCCTTGGCGATTTCGTCCAAAGTAAACTTTTTGAATTGCTCAAGGTGGGCCAATTCATTTTGAATCAAGCTAATTTTCCTCTGGACTAATTCTTGGCGGAGCATGACTTTTAAGTTAAAGATTCGGTCAGAAGGTTCTGTCGCCGTTTAACGATGATTGTTTCGAGTTCTCGTAATCTCGCCGCCCCCTGATATTCTCGAATGACGAAAGAGCGAAAGTCCTCATAATCATCTATATCGCCCACGAGGAGTTTCCCCGTCAAAACAATTTGGTAGCGAAGAAGAATGTCCTCATTGTGTAGATCGGTGAGATCCAATTTTTCTTCCGATATTTGCAGAAGAGTGCTTAGTTGATTTAGAATTTTACCAAAACGGCTGAAATTATCATAAAGTGGTTCCGGCCGCTCGGCCATAATGGCTAAGTCGTAATCGCTATTCTCATTGGCGGTATCGTCTGCTTGGGAACCAAAGAGCACAATGAACCTAAGACCGTTATCGGCCGCCAGTTTTTCTAACTTTAATTTTTGTTCAACATTCAAATTCACTTAGTCATTTTAACAGCATTCTTCTAAGTTATCAACACGCTCGCCCGCTATTATTCCTTTGGTACGTGGTATGATATTGAGTGTCAAGATTATGGATGGAGAATTTACTCAATCACCGCAATTAGAATCGCAGCCGGAAGTTTCGATGTCTGCCTCGAGTGAAGTTGAAAGACATCATTGGCCGATTGTTTGGGTGGTGATCATCGCGCTGGTCATCGTGGCCGCTCTGGCTTGGCTTGGTGATTGGGCGATGAAACGAGACGGAGGTGAGCTTACCGCGGCGCAAAAGGAAGAGATTTTGCGTTCGCTCGTCCTCCCGCTCGGCACACCACCATTAACTGAAGTCGAGAAGCAAGAAATTCTCAACTCCCTCGCCCTCCCGTCCGATACCCCACCGTTAACTGAAGTCCAGAAGGCCGAAATTTTAAAGTCGTTGGGGAGGTAGTCTGGCGTCATGGAGATTATCATTAATTTTCTCACCGATGCGGCCAAGATTGTTTTTGGTTCAGCGGTGGTTGGCTTCTTTATTCCCGGTTTGTCTGGTAAAATTACCTGGGTTGTACTTTTGGGAGGGGTCGGGGTAACAGCTGGTTTCCTAACTTTAGCAGTGTCTTTATCAAAACGGCCGAAGCAACCAAAAATATTATGAATCCAATTATTTTCTATATTTTTGCGATTATTCTAGGTCTGGTGCTGTTTTTTGTTGGTCTAAAATTAGGAAATAAAAAACCATGATTAGTGACAATATCTTATATGTAATTTTTGCCATCCTGGTTCTCATTTCTTTTGCCGTGGCTTATCATTACGGCAAAGATTAATTGCTCTCGGTTATGATATAATAATTTATTAAAAATAATTTTATAAAATAATCATGATTAAAAAAATATTTTTCGTTGGGATTTTCGGGATAATTTTGTTTGGGTTAGCTGGATTAACATCGGCCCAAAGCACTAAATTTACCAACGGCGATCAGGTGGTCACTAATGTTGCCGACATTAGTATCTCTGGGACAGCTCAAGGCGTATTTAATGGCCTATTTATTGGCCCTCAGCCATTAGGTGCCACCGGCATAGTGAAGGCAGGTCCAGTTTGGGATGAAGACCGCTGGATGTGGCGGATTGATTTTGAGAATGATCCTGACGGTTGGGCCAGTGAGGCGAGATTAGATAAGGTTACTCCAGATGACGGCGATCCTGATCCCGACGGGGGCTCCGGTTTTATCGGCTGGCAAGATCCGCCACCAGGCACTCCGCCGCGTAACTGCGATACTCACCCCGAGATTGTTGGATGCAATCCGCCGATCAATGTGAGTGCTGAACCTCAAATCAAAGCTGGTGGTTTAGGGGTGAGAGATCTTAGTATTTCTTCTGTTGGTTTTCTCAAACTGCTTGGATTAAGAGCTACGGCGGGTAAATTCTTGACGACAGATTCTACGGGCAAAGTAATTTTTGGAACGCCGAGTGCTGATCTGGGCGGCGGCGACAATTTAGGTAATCACATCGCGACCCAAAATTTAATTCTGGGCGATAATAATCGCATAAGGAATTCCGCTTCAGGTTATCCAGCAAATGGATGGACAATAGGACCTTATAATGCCCTATATGTTAACGCGGGAGGCGCAGACCTTGGTCAAGAAGCGATGGCCGTAATTACTACTGATACGGATGGATCGAATGTAAGGCGACCGTTTGCAGTAGTAAAAGATAGTGTGTGCATCAACGGCGATTGTCGTAACGCCTGGCCGGTCAGTGGTCTGGGCGGGGGCGTGTCAAAAATTAAAGCAGGGACAAATATCACTATTGATCCCACAAGTGGTATCGGCGATGTCACAATTAATTCAATTGGTGGTGGCTCTCTCGATACATCTGGTCTTTTAAGTAATTGTGGTAATTCTGTAACCGGAAAAGTCTATTGGAATGGTACCAAATTTGTTTGTGCTAAAGATGTTACCGGTGAAGGGGATGGCGGTACCGGCACCGTGACCGAGGTTGCCTCTAAGGCCGATAGTGGTTTGTTTCTTACTACTGATAGTGATTCAGCCCTTACCAACGGTGGCTCGTTTAGTTCAAGTGGTAGTCTTAGTTTGAGAACGAATTGCGAAGATAGGCAGATTCTTAAATATATAAATGATACCACTGGATGGCAGTGTCGTGATGATGACGATACCCCCCCGAGCTCTAAGGTTACTATCTATATCGCGCAAGCCGCCGGAGGGTTGGGGAGAGAGGATTCGGAACCAATATCGGAAAAGAAATACTGCTCCCTTAGCCGAGTAAAGACCGATGGTGGTGAGTGCTTTATTAAATATACTGCAGGAACTAGCCCCGTCCCCTATGAGTTGTATGCTAACACTGGGGTAACTGGTTCTATCATTTGTGAAGCCGTCTGCTTCTAGGTTTTTGGCCGCCGGCCAGGGTTACCCTTTCGGACTAAATTATTGGGTCTGTGCGACACCGAGTGTCGCACAAAGCACTAAATTATTCTCGATTCACATTAGTCGTGTTAAGATGAGACGATGACGATTGAGAAGCAAGATGAGTTACTCGAGATTCTCAAGAAATACCCGACAGTTAAGCTCGGTTACCTTTTTGGTTCCCGGGCGCGTAATGATGTTGGTCCATTGAGTGATTACGATTTTGCCTTTTATCTGGACGAATCAGATGTTCAAGCTAGATTTGAGACGAAATTGAAGTTGCAGAATGATCTAAGTACCCTTTATCAAACCGATCTGGTGGATGTGGTGATTTTGAATTCGACCCAATCGCCAGAACTTAAATACCAGATCATTAGAGATGGTATTTTGTTTTTTGAACGTGAGCCGTTCGTGGCCTTAATTGAACCGAAGATTCTTAATGAATATTTTGATTTCTATTCTTTACTCCGTCGTTATGGTTTAACCAAAGCTTAATTTATCCATGACCAACTTATCCGTCATTGAGAATAAGCAGAGTGCTAGGTTATCAACAGTTTGATTGATTCGTGGCGAGCGAGAGTGGTCCCTTTTTGCTATAATCAGGCGTGAGTGTGATGTTGAACATGTCGAACTCTCCAACCAACATTTATTGGACACCGATGATTATCTTGACCCTCGGGGTGATGGTTGTCGCCTTGGCGGTGAAGTATGTGGATTATCGCTTCAATGAGTTTAAGTCGTCGGTGGTCTCCACCGCTACCTCCGCCACCCCCCAATATCGCGTCCTCTCGCCCGAAGAGTTGGACGAGATCAATCGAGCCATGGAAGAACAGCGGGTCGTTAAGCCACCCGCCACCCCCGAGGAGCTCGCTCACATTCAGGCGGTGATGGAGGAGAATTCTAAAGACATCGCGCCGCTCACTGCCGCCCGCCGCGCCGAGATTGAGCGCGCCTATCAAAATAATTTTAATTCGCTATGAATTTCATCAAGAATTTTGTCAGAATTGCCATCCCCTCGCTTATTATCGGCCTGAGTGTTGGTTATGTCTTGGCGGGATGGACGGAAGCGCCGGCCGGTGGACCAAGCCAGAGGTCCACCAACAACGCCGATGCGCCGATCAATGTGGGGAACATCGGGCAGGTCAAACAAGGTCCCTTGACCATTGCCAATAATCTCTGGGTCAATGGCGCGAACCTGTTTGTGGATGGGCAGGTTGGTTTGGGTGAGGGCTTCACTAATGGATCATTGACCCTCGATTCCACCGCCCGTCTTGATATCGATGGCCAAATCCGGATCCGCGGGGGTTGGGTTGGGGCGGCGGCGGCGGGCAAGGTGCTGACAACTAATGCTGATGGGCTGGCTTCTTGGGGTGACCCACCGGGTCCGGGAATCACGTCACTTACTCCTGGGACCGGTATTACCATTTATCAACCACCGGGAACTCCTGTTAATCCTCTCACGGGTGGTTCTGGTCAAATAGCTGTTAATACAGGGGTAATTCAGAAACGAGTAACCGGGACTTGCTCCACAGGCATTATCAGTATTAATTCAGATGGCATTCCCGCTTGCGCGACAAATAACACGATCACTTTGGTCGAAGGTTCTGGTATAAATTTAACCCCGGATGTTATTGGCGGTGGCAGTAGTGGGGGTATCACCGGCACGGTGGGAATCGATCCGACCGTAGTCCAGAAACGAGTAACCGGGACTTGTCCTGATCCCCAGGCTATCGCAATAATTAATGAAGATGGATCGGTGGTCTGCCGGAGTTTCATCACGACGGTCCAGGCCCCGTCACCCTCGGGGATTGCTGTTACTTCTAGTTCTGGTGTAGCTTCTTTGTCAGTTAACGTTGGTGGTGGTTTGGCGGTTGATGGTTCGAATAATCTGAAACTTATTAATTGTGGTGTCGATCAAACTTTAAAATACAATGGAGGTTGGACTTGCGTCACTCTTCCGTCATGTCTTTAAGAAAAGTCCTATGGGATCGTGCTAACTTCTTGAGGTCGTAATCACATTTTTGCACAAATGTTTTTGAGAAAGTTTTTATACATAATTCTTCTAGCTTTAAGCGTCCAGCTTTTGGGTTCTGGTTTGGCACAAGCCGCCTGGCAGGAATCTAAGAATCAGCCACCATGGTGTGTGACTGGAGATGGTGTTGGATGTACCCCGTCGCTTACTACTTTGCCTGTGCTCCAGATCAGAGCCGGGCCGCTCACGATTAACAACGGTAATCTCTGGGTGACGACAGGCGGGGGGAGCGGTAATTTGTATGTTGATAAGAAAATCGGTATTGGTTTTGGGCCTGGTGCCAATGTGTCCGCATTAGATTCCACAGCCGCGCTTGATGTTGATGGGCAAATTAAAATTCGATATGGGGCTGGTTCTAATAAAGTTATGGTGTCTGATGATTCTGGTCTTGGGCGGTGGCAAAACTTAGGAATTACCTCTCTCACGGAAGGAACAGGGATTGACCTAAACCCTAATACTATCGTTGACAGTGGGCAAATAGCTGTTGATACAGGGGTAATTCAGAGGTTAGTCACACAATCTTGTTCCTCCCCTGAAGTAATTTCTGGCATTGATGCCGTTGGTGGAGTGAGTTGTGTCCCCGGTGGTAGTGGTATTTCTTCGCTTAGTCAAAGCAATGGTATTATTCTAACCCTTGATTCTACGACCAATACTCTGACCATCGGCACGGATCATTCTACCAGTATTCCTTACACGCAAGGGCGGGTTACAAACACTTGTGGTATTGCCAATGCCATGTGGAAAGTCAATGCCAACCAATTTATTGGTGGTGTTTGTCGTAGTTTTATTACCAGTGGCCAAACTAGTGGTTCTTCTTCTGGTTTAGCAGTTACTACTTCTGGTAGTGCGATAACTGTGGCACTCAAAATTGCGTCGATAGGCGGTTTGAGTTTTGGTGCTGGTAATTCCGTGAAAGTGATGTCTTGCGGGAATGATCAATATTTGAAGGCGATAACTAGTGGTTGGTCCTGTGCTTCACCGTCACTACCAGATACGATATTGCCGACAGTTTCAATTACGCAACCGTTGGCTGGCCAGACTCTTTCAGGCACTGGAGTGATTGTGAGGGCTGATGCCTCTGATAATGTGGGTGTGGTTGGTGTTCAGTTCAAGCTTGATGGCGCTAATCTTGGTACGGAAGATATCACTTCCGGTGATGGTTGGTCCACTATTTGGAACACCCAGACAACCATCCCTGGTTCTCATACCCTAACTGCGGTTGCGCGAGATGCTCGCGGGAACATTGCCACTTCAATCGGTGTCGTTGTTAATGTTGTTGATCAAACAGTGCCGACAGTTATCTTGGTTACTCCATCGAACGGCTCCACCGTCTCTGGCACGATCTCGGTGACCGCCACCGCTTCTGATAATATTGGTATTAATCGTGTCATTTTTTATCTTGATACTTTCACTGTTATTGGTGTCGATACCGTTTCCCCTTATGGTGTGAATTGGAACACATCGACAGTTACTAATGGTCCCCATACTCTTCGAGCAATGGTTGAAGATACCTCTGGTAATTTAGGCTACTCCCCTTTGATTAACATTACCGTTTCCAACCAATATTCTCTCAATACTTTGACCGCTGGTACCGGATCGGGGACTATCGACAAGTCTCCCAATCAAGCCACTTACTCCCCCGGTAGCGCGGTAACGCTCACTGCCATTGCGAGTGTTGGCTCCGTCTTCACTGGTTGGAGTGGAGGATTAACGGGGTCCACCAATCCTGTAAGCATAACGATTAATGGTAATACCACAGTCACCGCCAATTTCACCATTCAGACGTGGACTAGTAACGCCTCAGTCAGTCCTGTTGCTCCTCCTGGTAGTGGGACAATTAGTCCCAGCGGAACTATTTCAACCAACTATGGGGTAAGTCGGGGCTTTACTGTTGATGCCTCCCCCGGGCACCGAATTAGTAGTGTGCGAATAAATGGAACATTCCAAACTCCTATTCCTAGTGGGTGTAACAATCAACTTTTTTACAATGTTGACGATAATCCGTCTTATACTCCAGATACTATTGTCGTTAATTTTCAAGTCTTTAGTGGTTGCCCATGATCCATTCATTGGTAACCCTCCGGCAAGGGTAACCCTCCGGCAAGGGTAACCCTCCGGCAAGGGTAACCCTCCGGCAAGGGTAACCCTCCGGCAAGGGTAATAACGCTCCGGCAAGGGTTACCCTTCCTATCAAGAAAGCCCAGTAAACACTGGGTTTTTTCTTGTACACCCCATGTCAAGGGTTACCCTTGACATGAAAATATGAGAGGGATAAGATTAGGGGATGGAAAGGAAATTTAAT
>DATDVJ010000019.1:0-15048 GCA_036517595.1 Minisyncoccota bacterium | reverse complement strand
CCCTTGACAAAATATATTATGAGTGTATAATGGCGGCAGATAATCCGGATTGGCCGGATTCAGATCTTCAACAATACTTTGAAAGAAGAAAAAACAATGGAGAGAAAAGTAAAATTTGTCATGTTCGTGGTTATCTTGGTGACTTTGTATCTATCGATTCTGTTGACACTTCTCTTTCTTCCAGTATCCACACCAGACAAAAGAGCTACCAACTATACCACCTCTCAACTGCCACGATTCGCTGTGCTGACAGAGATTACCGGCGGCATTGAGAGATTGTCGTTGGTTGACCAACCAAAGTCGCTAATGCAGTGCCAAGCTCTTGCTCAAGCCGCCAAAGGTGAGTGCGTGGTCGTCGTTGAGGAAGTGTCCCCCGACGGTACTCTCGTCACTAAAGTCAGTGACGAGACTTCACATTGGATCTACTTTACTTTTAGTCCTACGCACTGATCATGGATCTCCCATCTCATTTGCCCCACCCACCGACGACGCTTCGCGTCCTCGGTGGGTTTTCATATCCAGTTTTTACTCAACTTCCTCCGTTCGGTCTTAATTAATAAACGGTCGTAGATTAATTAAGATCAGGATCGAAGAACCAAAGAACCCAACAAACGATCAAATTTTAAATTCGATCACATCGCCGTCTTGAACGATATAATCGCGGCCTTCCACGCGGAGCAGGCCCCGGTCGCGAGCGGCCGCGTACGAGCCAACCTCGAGCAAGGTCTGCCAATTAATTACTTCAGCTTTAATAAAACGCTCACGGAAATCACTATGAATTGCCGCGCCAGCTTCCGGTGCCACTGAACCAATCTTTATCGTCCACGCCCTCGTCTCATCCAAACCAGTGGTGAAAAAGGTCATCAGACTAAGTAATTTATAACTCGCCGTTATAAGTTCATCGAGTCCAGTACCAAAAACAGGATCCACCGTTACCACTTCACCATGAAGTTTACCGACTAACGAATTAATCACTACATTACTCGTCGCCGCCGAAGCATTGAAAACATAGAGCATGGGTTTCGCGGTCAGCAAGTGTAAATCTTTCGGCGCGCGCCGAGCAAGCTGGAAGCCAGACTCCCAATTGGAAGTCTGGCTTCCAAAAACCATTTCCAGTTCGGCTAAAACTTTATCTTCGACCATCGCTTCCTTGTCTCCGCGCTTCACTTCTTTGGCCAAAGTTTGGCGACGTTTAATCACCGTCTCTAAATCAGCCAAACATAATTCCGTCATGATTGTCTGAATATCACCCAGGGGATCAACTTTATTAGCGACATGGATTATCCCTTTGTCTTCGAAGACGCGCACTACTTGAGCGATTGCATCCACTTCGCGAATGTGAGTTAAAAATTTATTACCTAAACCTTCGCCTGCCGCCGCGCCCTTCACTAGTCCAGCGATGTCTACAAACTCAACGACCGCTGGCACCGTCTTCATGGATTTAGAAAAATCCGTCAGCTTGTCAAGCCGTGGGTCGGGCACCGCCACCACCCCCACTGACGGATCAATGGTGCAGAAGGGATAATTCTCCGCCGGCACACTTTTTTTCGTCAACACATTGAAGAGTGTCGACTTGCCAACATTTGGGAGACCCACGATACCAATTTTGACAGACATGATAATCTTTGCGGGAGGCAACGCCTCCCAATATTCAATTTTATTCAACCATTAACTGGGCAAGTTCGGATTGATGCGCCTGCATCACCGCCATGGCCGCGGCTTGTTTGTCCATCCCGTCTTTTACTTTCTTCTCTACCTCGCCGGCGATTTTCTTAAAGAGTTCTGGATTCTTTTTCATCGCGCCGAGCACCAACTCGATTTGCGCCTCCGGAAAACCTTGCGACTTGAGTAAACGTTTAAGTAAGAAATCTTGGAACATGGTGATTCCCACGATAACAAAATTATGCTAATTTAACAATTAGACGAGGGTTTACCGAAAGTTTATCGAGGGGCCTGTAGTAAAATGGTATTACATCTCCATGGCATGGAGGAGGTCGGGGTCCGATTCCCCGCAGGTCCATAATTCTGATGCAAATCAATTTTGGTGGACCCACCGGGAATTGAACCCGGGTCTCGGCAATGCGAATGCCGCGTACTACCACTATACTATGAGCCCTAAATCCGCCGGTGGCGGATCGGGCGTCCCGCTGTAAGCGGGTTTAGCCCTCAATCGGGACACTGGGATTCGAACCCAGAGTCTCACGAACCCGAATCGTGAATGTTACCGTTACACCATGCCCCGAGCCCACCTCTGTGACGGGTGAATGGGCGGTATAGGATTCGGACCTATGACCTCTCGCGTGTGAAGCGAACGCTCTACCAACTGAGCTAACCGCCCTAACTTATTATACCTTACGCTTTTCTTTAATAATTTGCCAGACAGTGGGAAGAATGGAAAGGGTAATAATAAGCAGAACGATGGGGAAGAGATATTTGTCGGCGTGGGGAACAGTTTGGCCAAAAATGTATCCGAGCAAAGTGATACCACAGGCCCAGAGAAGCGCGCCAATCATGTTGTAAGTGGCGAAGACGCGATAACGCATGCCACCAACGCCGGCCATAATCGGAGCGAAAGTACGCACCGCGGGCAGGAAGCGCGAGAGGAGAATTGTCTTTGCGCCGTAGCGCTTAAAGAAGAGCCTCGTTTTTTCAACATGTGCTGGCCGGAACCAAAAAGATTGTGGCCGAGAAAAAATTTTCGGTCCGACTTTCTTACCAAATAAGTAACCAACTGCATCACCAGTGATCGCGGCGATGAAGAGGAGAATGATCAGCGGAGCGATCGCGAGATAACCCTGCGAAGCGAGGAAGCCAGCAGTGAAAAGAAGACTGTCACCGGGCAAGAAAAAACCGATGAGGAGACCAGACTCGGCGAAGATAATGGCGAAGAGCCCAAAGTATCCTGCGTTCTTAACCAATGGCACCAGATCAAACATTTAAACTAATCATATCATTCGCGCGCTTGCCCGCCTATGGAGGGAACCTTTTTCGAGCATAACTCCTAACTAATTCCGCCACGCGCGAGTACTCTCCTCCGCTAACGCTACGGACGAGCACTGCGCGCGAATGATGTGATTATAGTCCATTAAGCGCCGCAGGGGTGTAACGATTATTTGGGTCCCAAAGCATCCAAGAATCGAGACCAGCATCATAAGTGGCTTGGATCTGCGCCCGAACCATCTCAGCAGTATACGACGCCCCGAGATTGAAATCTTGGAGCCACGGACGAAGTTTATCTGGCGTCGAACTCGCAGCCGTCAAACGGCCGCTCGCACTTAACATTGAATGATTAACCACTTCATACGGATGGTTGGCCGGATTAGGAAAGTTGAGGAAACCACTCGCGAAGTGCGATGGATAGACCATCGGCGAGAGATAATCGAAGTAAGGAGCGACATCGACCAACACCTGGCCGATACCGAGGTCATCGAAGCTTGTCGTGGTGAGGCCGAAGAGATCGGCCGAGATCGGAATGTGTAGCGGCGATAATTCGGCCGCCAGATAAGCATAGAACCGTTTAAGCACTGCCGCTCGCGTCTCGCTCGCGGCATCGAAATAATCATACCCTATATCGCGCATATCACCGTCAGAGGGGAAACGGATATAATCGAAATTAATTTCATCGAAGCCAACATCGTAAGCGGCCCGAGCGATTCTCACCACATAAGCCCAAACCGGCGTTGCTCCCACTTCAAGCCAACTAATCCCCTTCCGATCTCGCCAAACTTCACCATCAGAAGAACGATGCACCGCGAACTCCGGGTGTTGGTTAGCATAATAAACGTCTTGGAAGACGGAGACTCGACCAATAACGTAAACGCCACGACGGTGAAGATCGCTAATCAACTCCTTAACCGCCGGAATCCTCACTTCAACCGCGCCAGTCGCAACAAGTTCCGGATCAGTGGTGGCAAAGGCAATGCGGCCACTGTAGTCTTTTATATCAATCACCACTGCGTTGAGCTCGGTAGCCTCAATCAACTTGATCAAACGCTCGCGGATCGATGGCGTTCCCGCCACCCAACTCGTCATATAAACCGCCCGAACCGAAGCAGGAGTGAGTTTGTGACTGACAACATCTTTCTCTATCTCAACCATCATTTCCTGTCCAACGGCAACATATTGCAATGGCACTTCGAGAAACGGTTGCAAAAGAAAGGTGTATCCCACCCACACTCCACCAACAATTATGACGAAAACTACTGCGACGAAGACAAGCTTAGTGCTTTTCGACTTTGCTTTCGTCATGCTGGCCAAAGTTACTGCTCGCTAGAGCGAAAATAATAATTAAAAAACCGAGCACCACAAAAATAATCGTTTTAACCAACGCTGGTAAACCCAAGAGTGACACCAGTACCACTAAAAATCCGAGCAGTGCATTGTTGGCATTAGCCGAGGTAGAGGAACGCATTGTCTAACGATTATAACGCAACCGTTCGGCGAGGACAAACACCGGACCGGCACCGAGAGTTAAGATCAGATCGCCGCGGTGAGTTGTGGTAAGACGTTTCTCTGCCGCGGCAAGGTTGGGAACATAAGTTGCCCGCGGCGTGGCTTCAGCCAGAATGCGACTAGAGACAGTTTTGTCTTTGGATTCGCGCGCGGCGTAAATAGGCAAAATCATAATCTCGTCGGCGGCGGAGAAGCTCGTGGTAAAATCCTTAAATAGAATTTTAGTGCGGCTATAAAGATGGGGTTGGAAGATAACAATCAATCGCTTCGGCACAAGCTCGCGACGGATCGCCGCGAGGGTGGCGCGAATCTCGGTCGGATGATGACCATAATCGTCATAGATCAGAGCACCGCGGCGCGTTCGACCAATGTATTCCAGTCGCCGCCAAGTTCCCCTAAATTTCTCCAGCGCCCCAGACGAAACTGAAATTTTTACCCCCAAGGTTTTTGCCGTCGCGAGCGCCGCGGCGGCATTCAAACGATTATGACCACCAATAACCTTAAGTTTAAGTTGACGCGCCGTTTGATCAAGTTGCCGGTAGTCAACGACTTTTGCTGATGTCGCTTTGATTACTTTAGTCAAGCGCGGGTCGCCAATGTCGCAAACCAATGTCCCGGCTCGCGGCAATTTGCCGGCCAATTCAGCGAAGGCTTTCTCGATATCAGCCAAATCGTGATAATAATCTAAGTGGTCATTATCAATATTGGTAATGACTAAGATCGTTGGCGTGAGCGCTAGAAACGAGCGGCGATATTCACAGGCTTCGACGACCAAAGGACCCGCACCAGCGATGAAATTAGAGTGTTGCCCAGCCCGTCCAGTCGCGAGCCGAAGCAAACTCCCGACAATCACCATTGGCTGCCGCCGCGCGGCCACGAGGATTTCACCCACCATCGCTGTTGTCGTCGTCTTACCATGCGTACCAGCGATAGCAATCGTCGGACGATTAAGCGAGAGTTGACCGAGGGCTTCGGGGTAAGACTTAGTTTCAATCCCAAGTTGCCGCGCCTTAATCAATTCGGGATTATTTTCAGTAATCGCGATGGTGTAAATAACAAGATTAGTATCTCTAGTTACCACGCTCGCTTTATGCCCACGCGTGATCACCGCCCCGAGACGGCGAAGTTCAGAGATAATGGGTGAGCTAGCCTCGCGGTCCGAACCGGTCACTCGAGCCCCAGATTTAAGGTACATTCGCGCCAAGGCCGAAATACCGATCCCCCCAATGCCGATAACATGAACTTTCATACTTGACTTTTGACCAAAAAAGCATAGCATGCTAAAAAGAAACTAGCGAGATCGATCTTTGGAATCAGAAAGGAGCTCGAATGAATAGGAATGGAATAATGGGACCGACTGTAACCCGTGAATTATTCAGTGGGAAGGTCCAAGTATTGATTTACGGTAAATCACCTTGCGATCTAGAAGAAGAACATCTATTCCAGATCGTCCGCGTCTTGAGACTTCAGCGTGTTTATCGACCGCGAACTGACACCTTCAACGCCAGAATTTGCACCGCAACCGATTTCGTGAAAAGAAGTAGGCGAGACGGTGTAACCATTTACTCTAGTTGTCTTGCCGATGGAGTGGCAATTAGAAACCGCGGGGAAGTGGTTTGTCTTCGAACCGCGGACTGTCCCACCATCATTGCTTACCATAATCTAACGAAAGAGTTGGTGGTGGCTCATGCCGGACGAGCCTCGTTGATTGACGAAAAATATTTGCGAGGTGGTCTGGCTCGGCATCCAGAAAGTGTTGTCCAAGCAATTTTCAGACATTTGCTCGCAACCAAACAACGGACGGCCCACTGTCTTGAGATTTACTCCTGTTGTGGGATTGGACCGAAGAAATTCCAACACTCGGTGCACCACCTTGATTATGGTTCATTCAATAAAAAACGGAACCGTCACATCGCCTTGAATTATGGGCAAAACTGTTTTTTGGACGGTAGCACTACCAATGGAGCGCTTGACCTTCACCGTTTGATTCGCAACCAATTTCAAGCCCTGGAAGTCCCCGGCGATAATATCGTTAAAGACACTATCGATACCGCCAATCAAACCGAGCATTTTTTCAGCCGTCGAGGTGGTGATAAAAACGGTCATAACACTATTCTAGTTTTTCGTCGTTAATCGTTTTGTCATTCAACTCTAATTCCATCCGCCGTTGGCCACTTGCCTCCGGCGGATTTCTTTATCTCAATCTCCGCGCTAAGCGATTAAATTGCGCGCCGCGGTCGAATTCATTCGGCTAAGAATTTAGCATCCCCCACTCCCCGTCCCAAGAGACCCAAACCCATAAGAGTGATCCTCTTTCCTTGGAAGTAATCTCGATAATCCATAACTATCAGTATAATCAGGGTTGGCGAGAAAACAAAACCCCACATCGTGCAAGATGCGGGGCAAAAGGTCAAGAGCAAAATTAGAGTTTGGAATTAAGGGAAGTAAGTTCCGGGAAATGCTCCGCCAACTCTCCGAGCGTCGCGAGAAGCTTGGCCGCCCCGACCACTCTGTGATTGTGAGCCGTAGCATACAGGGCGGCCAACAAAAATGGTGAAACGTGCACACATCCCTCCAAAATTACATCCGGTGGTAAGAAAACACACAGATCCACCTCACTCACCTCCGAAAGCAGACGAATGACACTCGGATCATCATCGGACAATACTTTCCCTTTCAAGAATGCTTCTGTGAAGCGAACGGACTGCGGTAGACATGATGCCCCGACCATACTCTGGACTCCTTTCCTTAACTTAGGACTGGCGAAGAACTAATGCTGCCAACACGGCAACACTTCTCCTGAAACTATAGCACAGCGCTGCCAATTCATCAAATGAACCGAAAAGTTGAAAGTCTGTCGAACTTGAGAATCCCGATAGGGCTAGAACCGGGTCAAGAACTCGGAAACTCGAAGCGGTGTATTCATCCGCTCGCGCGAAAGGGACAACGATAAGCGTCACCAAGAGAAAGAGCGGGAGAAAAAATTGAAATGATTGTTTAATTTTCACCAGCTTTATACCTCTCTATCCCCTTGACCACTTCTGAATCGGGACGAAGATTCTCGATAAAAAGAATATGCTCGCGATTAATTTCCATCCGATCAGCCGGACCGTGCAGTTCAGAACCGAGCTTGACCAAGTTAACATTTGGATTCGGTCCGCCAGCTGGCGGGCTAGGCTGAAGCGGTTGACTCACTCGAAGATAGAAAATATCGGTCAAGGCAACATAATCAGCGCTCGTCGGCGTTAATTTACCGAAATAAACTTGGTCGTTGGTGAGGAAAACAGCCTGATAACCATTTAGATCCCCGCCAAACAAATTGGATTCGCTCTTGCCTCCGATAAACCGCCAACCAAAAACCACAGCTAAAACCAGTAAAATAATTATAATAAAAAGAGACAAGGATGATCGGCGCCGCGGTGATAATTCTTCGAAAGTGGGGTTAGTTTTTTCCATATTAATTTTCACTTGTTATGGGAGCGATCTCGAGAATTTTATTTTGAATCGGGTCATAGAGAATCGCCTTCTTGGCAATATTGTACACCAACACCTTATCACCCTTCTTGGCTCGAGCAAAGAAGGGCTGGTCTCTCAACTGCTCCGGATCGGCAACCGTGGCGAGAGTCGGTTCCTCTCCGTCTGGTAAAACCACAAGCTGACCAACTTTGGTAACTATTTCTTGCACCTCACTCTTGGCCGCCGCTTGTGGATCAATCCGCAAACGACTGTTCTCGTTGTAGAAATATCCGGCGACGATCAAACTGGTAACCGCCACGACGGAAAGGATCACAATGATGCTCGTTGGACGACTCATACCTTTAAGTATAACAGAAGTTATTCTTAATCAAAACGCCAAGTGGATAAGATCTGGGCCAGCCAAGCGTCTAGTTGGGCGTAAGTGGTAACTTCGTAAAGATAACCATTGTGGACAAACCAAGCCTCGCTCATTTCCCCCAGCAGTCCGGTGCTGGAAAAAACTAGAGCGTGCACATTGCCACCGATCACCACTTCAATCGGAGTGGTAAATTTGCCCGTGGGAACATCCTTCAGAATCCGCGATTGCGTAATCGTGTCACCGAGATAAGGGGTGAAGAAAATTTGGAAACTTTTACGCAAGGTCGAACTTTGTGGTAATGTCTCTTCAAACACAATCGTATAAGTGCCATCGCCTTCGTCATATTCTTTCATCACCAGCTCCGGCGGAACATGCAGAGAAAACTGGCGAACCGTATTTTGGTATTCAAGCCAATCAACGGGCACTAATTGTTGTGGTTGCTCTGGCGGTCTCAACTGAATGGCCGTATTTAACTCACCAGGTGATTTAGAAAAATAGATAGTTCCGACTAACAGGATGATGGGTAGTAATATAATGAGGTTTATTTTTTCCATAATTATCATAAATTGTAACACCATCGGTACTTAATCCCTATGGGCGCGGAGAGATTTGAACTCTCAAGGGCAAAGCCCATACGCTTCTGAAGCGTACGCGTATACCAGTTCCGCCACGCGCCCGACACTTAAATCTAGCTCGAAAATCAGCTATAATCAAATGATGAACAAGACGGAAGCATTGGTGAGACTAACACAAGAAATCGTGGCTGATGAATCCTTACCTCTCACTGAATCCAATCTCGTCTTTGGCGAAGGCGACTCCGACACGGCGGTGATGTTTATCGGCGAAGCCCCTGGCTTGCGCGAAGATGAACTCAAGCGGCCGTTCGTCGGACGCTCGGGCCAACTACTTGACAAACTCATCATCGAGATTGGTTGGAAACGCGCGGATGTTTATATTACGAACATTGTCAAACGACGCCCGCCCGATAATCGCGATCCCTTGCCGGAGGAAATTGAGAGCTACAAACCCTACCTCGCCCGCCAGATTGAGATCATCAAACCAAAAATTATTGCTACCCTGGGTCGTTTCTCGATGAACTACTTTTTACCTCAAGCGAAAATCACGCGAGACGAGGGTAAATTATTCCAAGCTGGAAATTATTTTATCTACCCCCTTTTCCACCCCGCGGCGGCGCTCCGCTCCACCGGGACACTCGAGGCCCTGCGCCAAAGTTTCAAACGCCTGCCGGAAGCTATAATCAAGGCCGAAGGGTTGGCGAGGACAGAATCAACGCCTCCACCGCCAAAACAAAGTAGTTTATTCTAATTCGGACAATTTCAAGTTTTTCTTTCTAGAGCGTTCCGAGCAACGCTCGGAGTAGCTTGGCGGCAGATCATTTTGCAATGATAAAAAATTCGTTAGAGAAAGATTTCATGAATACAAATTTAGCGAGTGGCCAAATTTTTGCATCAACTCCTGTGTATTGGATTTCGAGTTTATACCTGTTGGGTTCAATAGTAAAAAATTTATGAGCATAGATACTTTCCAAGTCCAGCCTATAACTCATTTCATGCCCAGGCTCTATCTTGAGGGGTGCAGATCGGCAGTCTCTTGTTGGGTACGCTCCGTGAGTTTCCCAATCAAATACATTCTTCTTAACAGTCAGATTCGCTTTAAGAAGCGAGAATGGTGTTCCGCAAAAAGGAGGAATCCAGACGGTTTTCTCGGTATTATTTTTTATCGTTGCGGAAACTTTTTCTCCAAGTACATAGCGTGTTTTATCTGTAGAAACGAGAACCCCATGCTCTTCGTTAGTAGTGGCTGGTTCAGATACTGGTGCTGTACCGGTTCCGGGTTCATTTGTTGATGAAGATTGTTCAATTGCAAAAGATTTCTGTTGCGTTAACAAATACCAAGATGTGACGCTACCAGCCATAACAAGAAGTATTATGGCTAAGATGATTGTTTTAGACTTCATATGATTAAAAAATCCTTTCTCCATTTTACCACAAAACCAAAATGCGAGTGGAAGGGATCGAACCTTCGGCCTTTCCCTTATCAGAGGAATGCTCTACCACTGAGCTACACTCGCTTTTTTGTTAATTTTCCCAACAACTGTCCAGAAAGGCTTTCATCGACATCATTAATTTCGTTTTTCTTTCCGTCCCAGATACCAGCAAACTACATGTCCCATGTCTAAAAGACTCAGAATAAGAAAAGCTACCCGCCCTCAATTTTCTAATTTGAGTTTTGTAAAATTGCGATCTAGGTAATCCGAGTTTATCTTGCCAAAATTTTTCCTCTTTGGCAATGTCCATATTTTCGTAGAGGTGCAACTCCATTTTAATTTCATCTTTTCTAACGCCCATAAATTTCACCAACCAACGCAGGAAAAACTGGATTATCCAGACATCGGTATTTGCTAAACCGATTCTGGCACTATTTTTCTTATCACCTTCACCTAGATAAAGCATTAGCCCGGCGACCCACAACACCCTTGGCGACAAATTTTTAAAATTGCGTTTTTGTTGTTCATAAATCTCCAAAGCTTTTTCTTCTTTTCGTTTTTTCATCGTCAAACGAAATTTTTCTCGTGAGGTTTCGCTCGCCTGCCAATTTTTACGACGCAATTCCAGAATTTTTTCCTCGGTTAAGGGAAAGTCTTTAAGCCAATAACTAAGCGTGCTTTTGGCTACACCTAACTGCTTAACAATCTCTCCATAACTAAGTTCTTGACTGAGACGAAGATCCACCGCTTTTTGGCGTAATTGTGCTTTCATATTTGTACCTAAGTACTTAGTATACCAAAAACTATTACGCTGGTACAAGAATCCCCGTACTATATTTTCTTTTGCCCTGCTCCGCTCGGTTTAAGAGACGAGCGCTCTGAATCATGATTTATCCGATGTAATCGAAATGGTGCTAGATTCATCACCGGCTCGCTCACTTTTGCTTGTGACAAAAATGAACGAGATCGCCTTGTAAATCCCGAGTCGCCGAAATGGCGTCGAGACTCTACATTTAATCAATCCACGAGCAGCTTCCGCTACCCGTGCCTTGTTCATGTTTTTCCCTATGTCGCCATAAGGCATGGACTATATCATCATCCGTTGGCGAAATATCTTTTTCTTGATGGGATGGTCAGAATTGATAATGTCGGCAAACTTTTTATGACTATTAGTAGCGATAAAGATTCGCCAATAATCAGGATCAACCTGCTTACTTGGATTATGAATCTTACCACTTTCAATTCCCAAATCGACGAGAAACTTTTTCAACAGTTCAACTTTTGAATAATCCTTTTGGGATAATTGAACATAAAAGCGTTTACCGTTTCTAGGAATTCCACCTTCTGCGTCAAAAAATCCTTTGATGTAAGAAATTTTTTGTCTAGCTGATTGGCAAGTCCTTGGATCGAAGTTAAAACTTAGATCTTTGCAGACTGTTTCCAGCACATACAAATTTCTAGTTTTACCTTCCTTGTAAATCCAAGAATGAGCCTTAATAGTCGAAAGAAGACCTTGCAATATCATTAACCATTCCCGATATTTCTGGACAAAGCGGATACGATTTCCTTTATTCAAGGACGCATCATGCATTGCCCCCTGCAAGTAGGCGAGAATTTCTTCTCGGCTACTTGCCTCCGGAGTTCGGCGTGTAGTCTCTGAGGGGTCAACCCCGCTTTCTGCGGGACGACTTCCCTGCTGATTGTCTGCACCTAACGCTTTGTCACGCCCAAACATACTTAATTATAGTATATCAAACGTAGCGTAGGATACCCAGATATTCCAGCATACAGCCAACTTTTTCGAGAAGGATTACTTCTTCTCGGTCGCAACACCCAGATGGGCTGACGACTTAACCCTTGTCATCGAGCTTACCGTCGGCCCGCCGACTGGCGGAACTTCGGGTATTCCCGACTCCCTTGGCTTGACGGGCGGTATTTCAATACACTTACAATTACTTGTTAAGAGTTCGAACACCACTGGGCAAGCGGTTTTCCCGCACCCTAGCGGTTTCCGAAGGTTTTAGCTTTTTTCCCTAACGCGCGTAGCTCATTTCGCAATCGAACAATTTTTTCGAATCCCTTATCACTCAAGTGTTGTTTTTTACAAACCATGAGCACAATCGTTCGAAATAATTTATACGATTTTCGCTTCTTGGCTTGAAGCGGGTGCCGATCAAGAAATGGGAAAAGATACTTGTGCATATCCCAAATGCTTGTAATTTTATACTTAGCATGGGGATACCAACCATAACGCTGATATGAGCAATCGTATATCCTCCCAACTCCAATCGTGATCAAAATTCTTTCAAGTATTTCTTGGTCATCCTTCCGAAGTTCCATTTCGAACTCCGGTCGGATTTCCAAACCTCGCTTAAGGGTTTTATGTTTTCCGATACTGATCGAGAATGATCCTTCACCATCAATGAACCCCGCAACATAATGCGGATTTAACTTTCTCCTTCGAATTTGTTCCTTCCCGATCGGCTTCTCTAACTTCGGATTTATCCGACGATCGGTACTACGAACTCTGCTGACTTCTTGCATAGCATTTATGACAGTTACCCATCGATATACTTTCTCAAGGTAATTATACCACGAGAAAGACTGTGCAAGATCTCCCACGGTAACCGGGCACACCGTTTTTTCTCATCTCGATGCCACGATACGAACAATGATTTTTCACAGAAGGTTTCTCCATGTACTCGCAGGATGACCTTCATTGTCCGCCATTACTGGCATTCAAGCTAAGAAATGCTACTTTCCCCCTTCAATCCGACTCCTCGCGGTGTCGAATCTGTGATTTCACTTCAAGACGCTGTGAATCATCTTGGTTGGATTTCCACCAACTGGCGTACCCGATCGCATGGCGACCCGAGTACAAGACTTGAGAACGTATTCACCGCAGTATAGCTGACCTGCGATTACTAGCGATTCCAACTTCATGAGGTCGAGTTGCAGACCTCAATCCGAACTGAGGCGGCTTTTAAAGGATTAGCTCAGGGTTTCCCCGTCGCCACCCGTTGTAGCCGTCATTGTATCATGCGTGTAGCCCAGGACATCAGAGGGTCATGCTGACTTGGCGTCATCCCCACTTCCTTCCGCGCTAGGCGGACAGTCTCGCCTGACACTTGTAACAGGCAATAGGGGTTGCGTTCGTTTCCCCACTTAAGGGAACAGCTCAAGCCACGAACTGACGACAGCCATGCAACACCTGCCCAGTTGTCCTTGTGAGACATCCCGCCTTTCGGCAGGACTTCAACTGGGTTTCAAGCCCTGGTAAGGTTCTTCGTTTACCATCGAATTGAACCGCATGATCCACCGCTTGTGCAAGTCCCCGTCTATTCTTTTGAGTTTTAGCCTTGCGGCCGTACTCCCCAGGCGGTTCTCTTAACGCGTTAGCTGTGCCTCCCAGAGGGTCGATACTCCGAAAAGCTAGAGAACATCGTTTAGGGCGTGGACTACCGGGGTCACATTGTTACTCCGTAACAATTGAACTTAAAAGTTAAAGTGCAAAATGCAAAATAACAATTTAAAATTCAAAGGTTACGCGGGCAAAACATTTCTGTTTGCCTCTCGATGTCGCCACCGAGGTCGGACTATATCTTCACCAGTCCTTTGAAATAGAGCCGAGTTTGTTCGGCTCCACGATCAAAGAACTGGGTCCGGCATATAGTCTCTGAGGGGAATCAGATAGGTGTAGGTATGGGTATGGGTATGTCAATCACGGTCGTTACCGTTTCGACTTTCTGAATTTGAAGTAATCGGGCGTGCGTAAAATGCTGATAGCTTGGTCTAGGTTTAGCCAGCCAACAATCAATTGCTTTTCTAGCACACTCAATCACATCAGCCTGACCTATTTTTGATCCGTTTAATTGAACGTATCGAATTTCTCCCGTTGTCTTTTCTGCTAGGTAGGCCCGAAACTTAACCTTATAATGTTCCATTCAGTTTTTTCCTCCCTCCTTTTTGATTCTTCCCTGCTGATTGTCCGCCTCGGCTCAAGATTTTCACTGTCAAGGCGACGCCTTGACAGTACTTGAGCATGCGCGGATTTTCCAGCATATAGCCAGATTACAATCGGGCGTCACCGCCCGAAGAGACACGCGCTCCTTGTTCTCACCCTTTCGAGCGAGCCTGTGATTTTGAAAACCCTTGCGCAATCCGCCTTGGGCGGATGAGCAGAGCCAATCCGCTAACAAGCGGATATGGCGAGGTTTGAAAAATCACAGGCGAGCGTTATCTAATCCCGTTTGATCCCCACGCTTTCGTGCCACAGCGTCAGATAAGCGCTAGTCTACTGCCTTCGCTTTTGGTGTTCCCCATGATATCAACGGATTTCACCCCTACACCATGAGTTCCATAGACCTCTCGCCTCCTCGAGTCTAGCCGTTTCCGTTGCAGATTCCCGGTTAAGCCGGGAGCTTTGACAACAGACAAACCAGACCGCCTACACACGCTTTACGCCCAGTAATTCCGGATAACGCTTGGGGTACTCGTCTTACCGCTGCTGCTGGCACGAGTTTAGCAACCCCTTATTCATCAGGTACTATCACACCACCTTGCGATGGTTTTCTCCCTAATAAAAGGTGTTTACGTCCCGAAGGACTTCATCCACCACGCGACGTCGCTCCGTCAGGCTTTCGCCCATTGCGGAAGATTCTCGGCTGCTGCCACCCGTAGGTGTATGGTCCGTGTCGCAGTACCATCGGTGGGGAACAGGCTCTCACCCCCCCTAGCCGTCATCGCCTTGGTA
>DATDVJ010000018.1:0-3914 GCA_036517595.1 Minisyncoccota bacterium | reverse complement strand
TTGTTTGATGAGAAACTGAACTTTTGTTAGTATGGAGTGGTAGGGTTTAATGGAAAGATTCATACGAACGGTTGCCTCTTGGCAACCTTTTGTATTTTAACATAGAAACGATGGGAAGTGGGAGTTTCGTAATTCAAAGTAAATTTCAAGTTGGTCAATTTGGTCTTCGGTTTTTTTGAACCAGAAAGGATGGTAGCGAATGACCCAAAAGGAATTGCGACTACGGGAGAGGATGGGCCAGCGAGTGGAACGAAGGCGGGCGAAGCGAGACGGAAATCCGTTGATGTCTGAAACTAACCCCAAACTTGGAAGAATCAACCGCGCCCAACCGAATTACCGGAAAGGCGCCTTTTTCTCCCTTAGTCACCTCATGTTAATCCGACCTCATGGCAAGGGTAACCCTTGCCATTGACAATCTTGAAAAGAAAGTATAGGGTTGTGGAAGGAAAATTGGAAGTTGGCCGTGCGGCTGGCTCAAAACATAGGCCTTTGACAGGAGAAACGAGCATGATCACAGCGACAAAAGAAACGGAACAAACACAATTGAGACCATTCGACGAGACGATTCTGACAATGATTGACCGATCAATTGCAAGAGAAATGGGAGAATTGGCAACTCTCATCAGAACGACGAAGATTACCAAGAACCATGACCGGATCATTGCGGCGTGGATCAATCAAAAGAAGGTGTCAGGATGGGACTGGGATGAAGAGAAAATGGGTGTGGTAGTCAGCCTTCTTGAGCAGAAGCGCGAGGCGGAGAAGAAGGCGGGCGAAGTAGTCGCGACTGATCTCGCTTCCAGCTTTAGTCACCACGGCAAAGAACGCGCACTGATGATCGTGATTGAGAAAATCATCGGGATTGCGCAGAACTTGCCGGAACCGAACCAATATCTGTATCCGGGAGCGCGAGACGAGATCAGTAACATCTTCAAGCTGTTTGAAACAGCCAAAAAGATCTCTCACGCTAAAACCGAGCAAGACTTCCAAGCGGCGATCACTGATCTGTAGCACTTGGAAGCTTCGCTTCCAAGTGATTAAAGGACTGCCATTCGGCCCACGACGAAATCGTCGCGGGCCTTTTTATTTCCCCCGACCTGGCTTGCCCTCATCTGGCAGACCTGCTACCATTAAGTCATGTTGTCAACTAAGAAGAAAAAGAAACTGATCAGCGTCAACCAAGTTCATGAGAAGGACACCGGTTCTTCCCCGGTGCAAGTATCACTCTTAACCGAGCAGATTAACCAACTCGCCAAGCATTTGAAGAAACATCAGAAGGACGAACATTCTCGCCGCGGGCTACTGAAGATGGTCTCCAAACGCCGCACTCACCTTAAATATTTAGCCAAGAAAAAGAAATAATTTATGCCCGTCACTAAACACAAGGGGCAGCGGGTCGGAGTCTTCATTGATACCCAAAACCTCTATCATTGCGCGAAGAATCTCTATCACGCCCGCGTTAACTTCGGCGCGATTATGAAGGACGCGGTGGCCGGCCGGACGCTCGTTCGCGCCATGGCCTATGTGGTTACCACTGAATCCGGTGAGGAAAAAAACTTTTTCGAAGCGCTGGGCAAAATTGGCATTGATATTATCACCAAGGATCTCCAGGTTTTCGGCGGGGGAGCGAAAAAGGCCGACTGGGATGTCGGCCTCGCCATCGATGCCGTCAAGCTCGCCCCACGCCTCGACGCCGTAATCATTGTCTCCGGCGACGGCGATTTCTGCCCGCTCGTGGAATATTTGAAAATCAGAAATGGTAATCAGGTAGAGATAATCTCTTTTGGTAAAAGTACTTCCGGCAAACTCCGCGACATGGCCGATGACTTCCTCGACCTAAGCGAGAATCCGCGCAAATATCTCTTGGGTTACGGGGGAAGTGGTCGACGCAATTCAGAAACCACTTCAAGCAACAATAATCCTATCAACAACAATACTCCCAAACCGACTACTCAATAGTGTAAAAAGGTTTTATACTGTTTGGCATGGACAGCGGACAAATTAAAACCGATATCCCAAGCGAAACTCCCGAAGAACTCTTCGAACGCAAGCGGCAAGAAGCGCGGTTGGCGATGGAGGGACCAGAACGCACCGAGAAGCGCGAGCGGGGCGAGCGAGAGGTCGAGAGTCAAACCGAGCAGGCAACGCTCGAGCGTCAACTATCGGAAATCGCAACTCAAAAGGAGAAGCTCGAACTCGATTGGGTCGCCCTCGACGATCAACAAAAAATTATTCAAACCACGCTCACGCCAATTCTTGAACGGGAAAAAACGGCGGAAGAAGAGGAGGCGCGGCTAGAGATCGAGGAAGCAAAAACCGGCTTAACTCAACCGAAGGTGGAGGTGGAGAAAAAGCGGTGGGCGACGCAAGCCAAGCGCCGGGCGGCCGAGGAAGAGAAGTGGGGTTTACAAGAGAAATTATTTAAAATCCAACAAGCAATTGAAAACAATACCCAGAAGTATCGTGGCCTTCTCGATCAAGAAGAAACAGCGCGGACCAAGTTGAATGCCTTGCGCGCCACGAGCAGTAATACATAAAGATTCATGTCTCAACCGGACTTAGACACACGACGCGAAGAGGCTCGGCGGGCGATGGAGGGTGATGCCCATCGGCAGGCCCGCGTGGAACGCGAGGCCACCGTCGGCAAACGGCGACTCGAAGCGCAACTCGCCATGGAGAGCCCGACCCACCGCGTGAAACGCGAGCTCAAGGAGCGAATCGCTCGCGAGGTCTCCGCTACCGCCACCCGAGAAACCGAGCTCGAGCAAGCGCAACGAGCAACAGTGACCAAACAAATGGCCGACACCGAAGTGGCCGCCAAGGCGAAAACCGCGGCGGCGGAGGCCGCCTTCGCGGCAAGGATCACCGCCGCCCGCCAAGCTGCCACGGAAACAAAAAATCTCCAAGGCCGACCAGTTCACATCAATACCATTCGAACATTAAAAACGGATCTGGCCGAAGCGGCAAGTCACGGCGGGTCAATTGCTGGTGCCATTATCCGCGAAGGGGAACTGGGAAAAAGTGGGCCGACCAATGCTCCGCGGCAATCACACACGCTAATAATTATTGTCTTCACTCTTTTTATCTTAGGATTAATTGCCGGTGGGGGAACCTTGGCTTACAGGAAGTGGCTTGCCAACTCGACTTCATCAATTATTAATTCCGCGACCTCAACTGGCGCCGCGATAAACTCCAACACACTTTCAATCATCCCTAGTGATCGTCGCGCCGACTTTGAAGTGACTGACCAAAATTTACCAACTCTGCTAACCAAAGTGCACACTGAAAAGAGCCAAGGCGGGACGACGGGGACAATCACCGAACTTGTTTTCTTAAAGAACAACACTCGGTTAACCCTCTCGGCCTGGAAAACCCTTTTTAATCTACCCTTCCCCGACAACTTGACCCGCGGCCTCGACCCCACTTTCATGTTTGGTTTCTACCATGATTCAGTGGGGTCGACACCAGTCATTATTCTAAAAACGAAATCAGCGAGTCAGAGTTTTGCCGACTTTCTCGCTTGGGAAAATAATTTACCCTTCGTCTGGGACGCCTTGATCGGCAAGCCACCAATTGAGGCGCAAAATATTGCCACCACTACTCCAATTTTCCGTGATCAAGTGCTCCAGAATCTCGACCTGCGTCTGCTTGAAGGGGTGGACGTCCCCCAATCCGCGCTCTATGGCTTCCTCGATCCTAACACCATCATTCTCACTCAAACCCGCGCCGCCTTCCTCGAGATCTTAAATCGTTTCCGGGCGGGAAGGTGAATTTGCTACATTCAATAAGTAAGTGCACAACCGGTACGTTCGAATAATACCTCAAGCGGAGTTTTTCCGCCATGTCGTTTGCGTGGCCGTGTGTTCAAACGATATTCAAGTTGTCGGAGATCAACATCGGTGACAAAACGCCAA
>DATDVJ010000017.1:0-4540 GCA_036517595.1 Minisyncoccota bacterium | reverse complement strand
TAGAAAGTACATTAAAAATTGATTTGGCGGGGCGGTTAGCTCAGTTGGTAGAGCGTTTCTTTGACGTAGAAAAGGTCACAGGTTCGAATCCTGTACCGCCCATTTTGGTTATTAATTAATCGGTGAAAGATAAAATATAATGAATAAAATATTGTTTTATGTCGTTGGCGGATTGATGGTTGGAGCCCTGCAGCTTTACGCGGCTGAGAACATCAAGAAGATTGATGTCTTGGTGAGCTTTGACAAAATGCCTAGCAAAGTAGAAGGGAAAATGATTCAGGCTTTAGGTGGTAGTGTTAGTTATATTTACAGTCTTACGCCAGCCATTGCGGCCAGTATCCCAGAAGCGGCCCTTAATGGCCTTTTGCATAACCCGCATGTAATTGCTGTAGAGATGGATGATGCGGTGTATGCTGTCGATATCGAACTTGATAATACTTGGGGAGTAGAAAAAATTGGGGGCGGAACCGTTCACGCCAGCGGTAATACTGGCGTGGGAGTGAAAATTGGCATTATTGATTCTGGCGTCAATTATGATCACCCTGATTTAGATGGAATTTATGTTGGGGGGCATGATTTTGTCCAAGAAGACGATGTCGCCGGTGATGGGCCGCTGGATGTTTATGGGCACGGCACTCATGTCGCCGGGACAGCTTGCGCCGAAGATAACGACCTCGGGGTTATTGGTGTTGCCCCGAGTTGCGCTCTTTACTCCCTGCGTGTTCTGAACGATGATGGAGTTGGCTCTTGGAGTCGAACAATTGCGGCGCTGGAGTGGGCGGTGGCCCACGATTTAGAAATTGTTAATCTTAGTTTGGGGAATTCGAAAAATCCTGGCCGGGCGGTGAAAACCGCCTTTGATAACACGGCCGCGGCCGGAGTGGTGATTGTGGCTGCCGCTGGGAATTCTGGAAATACTGCCGGGAAAGGCGACAACATTATTTATCCGGCTAAATATGCTTCGGTTATTGCGGTCGGGGCAACTGATTCAACCGACAAGAGAGCGAGTTTCTCAAGCACGGGGAGTACCCTGGAAATAATGGCTCCCGGGGTGGCCGTGTTGTCTACTTGGAACGACTCAACGAGTTACCTTAATCCTCAACCGATTTGTCTCGCTAGTAACTGTTATTATAAGTATGGATCTGGGACATCCATGGCGGCGCCTCATGTCGCTGGCGTCGCGGCTTTGATAATTGCCAGCGGCACCATTACAGATGTAAACGGCAATGGTATTTATGACGAAGTCAGAACAAGATTAAATTCTACGGCCACCGATCTAGGAGCGGTTGGTAAAGATACGCAGTATGGTTATGGATTGGTTAATGCTAGTGCCGCGGTACAGTAAAAATAGTACTCTCGCTGATGGTTTTTCCTGGGTGGTGTGGTATAAATAAAGTTGCTCGATGTTGGATAGGTGCCCCGATCCAGTCGGATCGAGGGAGGAAAGTCCGAACACTTATCAGCCCTAGGCTGATTAAAATGGTAGTGGGTAACCCCCATCAGGAGCAATCCTCGAGGTGCGAGCAGAGACGCTATTTGTCGAAAGGTAAATGGCTCCGATCGGCCAAAAGCCGATCGGAGAGGCCAATGGCAACATTGGAAGTGAAACGGCTAAATCCTTACCGAAGTGCAAGGCCGTGTCCGTCGAGCATAAGTTCGATGAGAAGTGCCGCTTGAGCCCGAGAGTAATCGAGGGCCTAGATACATACCTATCGTCCCGAGAGTAATCGAGGGATACAGAATTCGGCTTATAGACATCGAGCAATCAAATCACCCTTCGTCTCTGGCGGAGGGTGATTTGATTAGTTATAATAGCCCCGATTATATGGTTGAACGCTTCTTAAATTTTATTCATCGCGAATGGCAAGGATTACATGAAGTGGCCATTCTTTTAGCGGCTTCGGCTTTGGTTTCGCAACTTCTTGGTCTGTGGCGTGATCGCGTGCTTGCTGGTCGTTTCGGCGCCGGTCACGAACTTGATATTTATTATGCGGCTTTCCGCATTCCCGACTTGCTTTACGTCTCACTTGCTTCGTTCGTTTCAGTGACTGTCGTTTTGCCTTTTATTCTTGGCCCTTTGGCACGCGGTGATCGAGCGACCGCCGAGCGTTTACTTGGTGGTTTGCTAACCTCTTTTTTGGTCGTCAGTTCTATTTTTGTCGGCCTTATTTTTTTTCTCTTACCTTTTTTCCAGCCGCTCATCGCCCCGGGATTCGATGGTGACGCGGCGATTCAACTTACGACGCTCGCCCGAATTCTCTTACTCTCACCGATTTTGCTTGGCCTGTCTAATCTTTTCGCTAATGTCACCCAGGCCTATCGACAGTTTTTTGTCTATGCGCTAAGCCCGATTTTTTATAATCTTGGAATAATTATCGGGATTGAGTTTTTCGAACCCAAACTTGGCTTGTCCGGGTTGGCTCTCGGGGTGGCACTTGGCGCGTTCCTCCATTTGGCTATCCAGATACCAACGATTATTCGTAGTCGTTTCCGCATCCGTTGGCCTACTCGTTCGATCTGGCGAGAGGTGAAACAGGTGATAATCATCAGTTTACCACGGACTCTAACTCTTTCCACCAATCAACTCACACTCATGATTCTTGTCGCTGTTGGTTCGCTCATGTCAGTTGGTTCGATTGCGGTGTTTACTTTCGCCTTCAATCTTCAATCAGTGCCACTCGCGATCATCGGGGTGAGTTATTCGGCAGCCGCCTTCCCAACCTTGGTTCGACATCACACGAATGGTGACCGTGATAAATTTATCGAGCAAATAACTCGAGCGGCCAGACACATTCTCTTTTGGTCACTACCAGCAACGGCTCTGTTCATTGTTCTGCGAGCGCAAGTAGTGCGGGTGATTCTTGGTTCGGGGCACTTTGATTGGGGCGATACTCGTTTGACGGCGGCCTCTTTGGCGATTTTCATTTTCTCTCTGGTGGCCCAAAGTCTTGTCCTCCTCTTCGTTCGCGGTTACTACGCGTCGGGTAAAACGCGCACACCTCTTCTGATCAATGTTGGTGCGGCAGGGCTAACGATTGTGTTGGCTTTTGTTATTCGAGTACTCTTTAGAACTTTCCCGATTATTGACCAGGCCTTTGCTCAGCTTTTTCGGGTCTCGGCGGTGACGGGAGTGGAAATTCTTGCTTTACCGCTCGCCTTCGCTTTTGGTTCGTTGGTTAGTCTCGGAGCTTTTTGGTATTGTTTTGAACGCGATTTCGGTCGCTTTTCGATCGCCGTTCGTCGTTCGGTCGTGGAGATTGTCACCACTTCCTTCATTGTCGCTTTGGTGGCTTATGCTGGATTGCAACTATTCGCTCGTTCGTTTGACCTCGATACTTTTTGGGGAATTTTCGGACAAGGATTTTTGGCGGGAATTGTCGCTTTGATCGTTGGTGGTGTCATCCTCCATTTGTCTAAGAATCACGAATTAGCTGAATTACAGCGTGCGCTTCGGCAGAAATTTTGGCGGCAGGTTGGGGTTGTTCTTCCCGAAGCGAGCGAACTTTAGTATCATATCTATATCAATAATTCTAAAATCATGAACCAAGCGCAATCTTTCGCCCGGTTGTTTTAAGAATCGGTTTGAGTGTTGTTGTTCTTTGGTTTGGGGCGCAACAACTTCTCGATGCTTCTACTTGGGTTGGAGTTTTACCGGCGTGGACGGAGGGTTTATCGATCAATCCGATCACTCTAATTCTTTTGAACGGTTGGTTCGAGGTAATTTTCGGCCTAGCTCTCCTGTTTGGTTTTTATACACGAATTGTTGCTTTGCTTCTTGCTCTTCATCTATTCAACATTGTCCTGACTGTTGGTTACAACGATATTGGCGTGCGTGACTTCGGTTTGGCAGTTTCCACCTTGGCCGTTTTTCTCTTCGGCTCTTCCCGTCTCGCGATCGATAATTTATTTGTCAGACAATCTGTGGTTGCAAACACAAAAACGGGCGATACTAAGTAGTATCGCCCGTTGTCACCCGCGCCCCTCGGCGCGGGACTGATTCAGAATTTGACCCCGAGATCTTCGAGATAACACACGGCGTAGCCATTTCCGTTGTTGGCCATCGCTTCGATTTCGTCCAGGGTCAAAAGCTCAAATCTCGTTGTGATAACATTCATCGTCTTCTCCTTGTTTTGGAGTCTCGTTTGCCAGATTGACATCAACCCAGCTCTGCTCGCTATCTTATCATAGCATTGATTATTTGTCAATAATGTGGCAATAAGTTTATCAATCGATCTGAAATACGGCTTAAAATATAGCTTCGTGGCATTATTTTGATACTCGTGATAAAATTCTCTCGCCAGCCGGAGTAGTTCAGTGGTAGAACGCCATCTTGGTAAGATGGAGGTCGAGAGTCCGATTCTCTCCTCCGGCTTTGGTCTCTAGAAAAGATATTTGCTAAGCCGCCTTAGCTCAGTTGGTAGAGCACCACTTTCGTAAAGTGGGGGTCCGCAGTTCGATCCTGCGAGGCGGCTTCTGTGAATAATGATAAAGAAAAACGAATTGTTGAATTGGAACAGGCGATGCAGGCGTCTGACTTTTG
>DATDVJ010000016.1:0-10767 GCA_036517595.1 Minisyncoccota bacterium | reverse complement strand
CCACAAACAAACTTTTTATCTTCATCTCAAAGAATGTGAGTTTCGTTTTAACTACCGGCGGGACGATCTTTATGCTAAACTATTGACATTATTCAAACAACGACAGGTCCTCGAATAGGTCTCTGTCCTAGTCTTGAACCTTATTCTTTACCAGGGATGTGAGGTAGTTGTAATCTTCATACCTAGCTTCAAAACATTTACTTTCATTCTCACAAAAATAAACACCTTTCATTTGCTTAAAATAACCCTCCGCCTCAAAATTATTATTTTGAATGGTCAGTACAATAACTGCGAGAATAACAACTACCAAAAGTATTATACTGTTTTTCTTCATATTGCCAATTACCAACACATACCTACATCTTATCACAAAGAATCTCTGGGAGGGGGAAATGTGAGTTTAGATCGCCCGTTGGTTGCGGGAAGCAACGCTTCCCGCAATTACGCTTCCCGCAATTACTCATTATATTTCATCCAATCAGCCACAAATTCTTTGAAATCAATATCATTAGTGAAATAATCAGGAAAGGCCTTTGGATTTAAAATCGCTTTTTCTTGACGCGGACGACCGAGATAATCGTGGTAGCTTGAGTAAGCGTAACTATCTAAAAAAACTTTGGCGGCTGCAACATTCTGCACTATTTTATCGGGCCAACCTTCAGGGTTAGAAATTTTAACCGGATTGAGATGAATATAAGCGTAGAGATATTGTAAATGTAGATCATTGTCGACATGTGTTGCCTGGAAAGGTCCCTCGAATAATTTCCCTGTTCGTCTATGTTTCAAATTAAAATACGAAGAATAACTGGTTAAAAGTTTCTGCATAAAAGTCGTGATTCCTCCTTCTTTCTTTTCTCTCACTAACAAATGGAAGTGATTGGACATCAAACAATAGGCACCGATGTCGACTAAGGTTTCCAAACGCTTTTGTTCCCAAACTTCACTAGACCATTGATGCAAATCGCTCAAATGGATTGGTTCGGACGCATTGGCCGCGTAGAGTGAGCAGGTAAATCTCTGGTAGTCATTATCGGTGAGGAAAATTTTACGCCTATCGTTTCCCCGACTGTACAAATGATAAAATTCATTGACCCCAAAAATAACTTTTCTTACCGACATATATCTAAATCTTACCACGGATAATCTGTGGGAGTCTGTGGGAGGCGTTGCCTGGGAGTCTGTGGGAGGCGTTGCCTCCCACAATTACTGACTAAATTGTCAACCCCGTACTTAATTGGAACAAAAAGGACACGATCGGCATGAGGAAAGGTGCGATCACCGTGATCGCAAAAATGGCAAAGAAAAGTTGGTAACGAGTGAGAATTTCTTCGATATGGCGGTAACGATAGGGGATAAGAGCAAAAAGAATTTTCGACCCATCAAGGGGCGGCACCGGAATGAGATTGAAGAGAGCTAAACTAAGATTAACTATTACCACCGTCATCGAGAGGGTAATGAAGGCCACCGGCACGACACCAATCGTTAAACGAATAATGATTGAGAAACAAGCGACGAGGAAAAGATTGGCCACGGGTCCAGCCAAAGCGACGATAGCTGGCCCAGCGCGGCCGGCTTGAAGATTGTAGGGATTATACGGCACCGGCTTCGCCCAACCGAAGATAAAACCGCCCATCGAGTACATGAGGAGCGGCACGACCACTGAGCCAATCGGATCGAGATGATAAAGCGGATTAAGCGTCAGACGACCAGCAAGCTTAGCCGTGGGGTCACCTAAAAAGTAGGCACTCCAGCCGTGCGCCACTTCATGGACCACGACAGACAAGATGAGAATTAAAATGCTAAAAGCAATAGTCATAATTTGCTCTGAAGGTTGCTCTATGTTAGCATGGCCTAATATAAATTATGAAACGATGCCATATCTGCGCTAAAGGAAGTTTGATGGGCGGGGGTTACTCCAATCGCGTCCGCGCGACTAAATTTAATCCCACAGGCATGATCCGCAAATATCCCAATCTCCAGAAAATTGACGGGTTGTTAATCTGCACCCGCTGTCTCAAAAAGAATCGTCATCTGGTTGGGTAAAAGTAGAAGAAACCCCACACCATTCGCTGATTGGCGAAAATGTGGGGTTTAGGTTTAATCTTTTCCGTTTTTTAAGCTACCGAGAGTTGCGTGAGAAGTTGGCTTAGTTCCTCGTGATCTCGAACACAATGATCAGCCCCGGCTCTTGCTAAGGCCTCGGCCATGATCGGACGATCAGCGGTAAAACCGATAGTCGTCACACCCGCCGCCCGACCACTCTCCATGTCTGAAGGCATGTCACCAATGTAAACGGCCTTCGTCGGCTGAACATCAAAAGCTGAGCAGAAAAGAGCTAGAGCCATAGTCTTGTCCCTACTCTCAGCCACAACTAATTCAAAACGATGGCGAACTCGACCAATGATCAACTGTTTCTCAACTCTCTCTTGATCGCCGGCGCTCACCATAATGATCGGTAACTTAAGATCGCCATGGACTCGAGCGAGGAAGGATGGCGCAGACGGAAACATGTTGGCCCTCTCTGGCGCCCGGCGAAGTGTCTCGGCAATCCGCTCTGACGGGAAATCAAACCCCTGTTCAGCAAACCATTCATTCCCAGGCAAACGGAAACTTTGCAAAAATTTAGAGAAACTCGGAATTCGTTTTTGCCCAAAAGAGACATGCTCTGACAAAAGATTCCACACCGCGCAATAGATTCTTTCACTACTATCCATGATTACTCCGTCATGATCAGTCATCACCAATTTAAGAGACATTCTCTGCTCCTCCTTGTTTGATTATCGTTCTCAATCCACCCAACTTACCAAAGAACTAAACGCTTCCCTCAATTTAGCATAGATCATCAATTGTGTGTAAGCGTCCTGCCATCACTTCGGAAAATAATGGTGCCCCACTGATCAGTGCGCAGAATCACCGTTCCGAGACGATTAAAAATATCGAGCACTTCCTGATGCGGGTGACCATAACGATTCTTGAGTCCGGCCGAAATGATGACGTAATCGGGGTCGACCGCCGCGGCGTATTCGAGTGCAGTTGAAGTCCGTGAGCCGTGATGACCGGCCTTCAATACATCTGACTGCAAACTTTGCACGTCGAGAGACAACAAATACTTTTCAATTTTAAGCGGCGAGTCACCAGTGAGGAGAAAAGACGTCTCGCCATAAATCAATCGGGCCACAATCGAAGCCGTGTTGGTTTCCCAACCAGTGGTATCCTGATCGGGGAAAAGAATCTCAAGTCGAAGATTCTCATCAAGCTCAAGGCGCATCCCTCGACGCGCAAGGAAGTGTTGGTGAGTCCCGTCGCTTGCCCGCTTTTCAAATTCACGATAAGTGACCGTCTCTGAAGTAACGCCGGGCTCGAGTATCGCCCCAACCGCAAAACGATCGAGGACAAATGGTAGTCCACCAATATGATCAGCATCCGGATGAGTTGCAATCAGCACATCGATTGAATGATCGTAGAAAGGCATCACCTCGCCGAGACCGCGAAGCACTTGCCGTCCGGAACCACCATCAATTAAAACTTGATTGCCGCTCGGCGCTTCGATATAAATCGCGTCACCTTGACCGACATCGAGAAAGGCGACCGTCAAAATCCCCTGCGGTGTCTCACGCCAAACAATATACCAGACGAAAATATTGGTGATGAGGAGACAAATCGGGAGGGCAAAAATGAGCGACTGGCGAGCGCGAGACATTACGGGTTATGATACTGATTTAATTTCTAGTTTGCCAGATGGAAACGGGGGTCGAGATTGGAAATGGCGCCAGAGGAAAAAGTAACTGGCGTAAATGATGATCACTAGGGTGAACGGGAAAAATTTAATCGTGAGCGAGGCGCCGGGCAAGCCGGCGAAAATTCGAGTAATTGTTAAAATGTAAGTGGCAACAAGGAAACCGGCGGGGGCAAGAAGATAAGCGAGAGGAAAGACAAATAAACCAAGGAAACCGATCAGCGCCGCGACAAGCATAGCGAAAGGAACAATAGGAACGACGAGGGTATTGGCGAGAAGAGCAAAGGGCGACACTTGTCCCATTGCCCACAGAAGCCACGGGAGGACAGCAAGTTGAGCGGCGACAGTGGTAGTAATCGTGCTTCTCAAACCAAAACGAAGCGGAATAAACTTGAGCCACTTCTCCACGAGTGGCGAACCGTAGATAAGCCCAAGCGTCGCGAGGCACGAAAGTTGGAAACCGACATCGTAAACTAGAATCAGGGGATTGATTGCCACCATCACCATTATCGCAACAGCTAAAGCCCGGCCGGCTTCATACAGACGCCCCGTGAGCCGAGCGAGAATAGCGATGAGCGCCATGATCGCGGCGCGAAAAACCGACGCGCCGCCACCAACCATAATTGAAAAAAGAGTGATCGCGATAACAGCCCCACTAAGCGCGAACGAACGACGGAAGCGTAAGGTGGTAAAGAACGAAGCGAAAGCCGCACCGACAATCGTGAGATTGTAACCGGAGAGAACAACAAGATGAATGAGTCCAGCATAACGCAACCGCTCCTGCCAAACCTCGCCGAGTGATCGTTTACCGCCAACCACCAAACCACTCAAGAGTGAAGCGGCTGGTTCTGGAAGAACTTGGTCCAATCGATAGATGAAAGCCTTTTTCAATTCGAAGAGCTTGGCAATGAGAAGTGAGCCACCCCGACCTTCAAGCCGCTCAATCTTGGGACGGTAAATAATAATTCCGATCTGCCGGACCGCGAGATAATTCGGGTAATCGAAGGTACGTCCAACTTCTCCGGTCTTGAAGGTCGGTGGCGCCTCTGGCTTACCTATCACTCGCAAGCGATCACCGTAGTGATAATTAGGGAAGATAGGAACGACGAGAAGAAGCCGGCCAACACTACCATCCGGTCTGAAGGTTAGACGGGTATCGAGATCGCGTTCATCTGGTTCGTCAACAACCACTCCGGGAACCGAGCTGAATCCTCGCTCATCCGGCGAGGGCAACATCACTTCCACAGACCTTCGGGCCACCACCGTTAAGAGAAAACCAACTGCCAACCAGAGGAAGAAAAACCCAAGTGGTAGAACCATAATTCGTCTCGTTGACGAAACAATTCCCCAATACCCAAACACGAGTGCCAGAAGAAAAAACAGCGACCAAATCGACCCTAAGAAACTTCCGCCGGGCGAGGCAAGAATGACACCAGAAAGGAAACCAAAGAAAAGCCAGGGGTGATAGCCAACAAAAAAGTTATGCACAGTATTGTCTTTATAACGATCTTATCTATAATAAATCAAATGCAATTAGTGGCCTCAAAAATGTTTCTGACCAAAGGGGTCGGCGTACACAAAGACAAGCTGGCCTCTTTCGAATTAGCCTTGCGTGACGCGGGGGTAGAACACTGCAACTTAGTTCTTATCTCCAGTATTTTCCCACCTGGCTGTAAAAAAGTCAGCAAAGAAGAGGGGGTAAAATTATTGAAACCTGGTCAAATTGTTTTTTCTGCTTATGATCGTAACACGACGAACGAACCAAATCGTTTGATTGCCGCCTCAGTTGGCGTGGCCATCCCCGCTGATTCGACTCAACATGGTTATCTCTCGGAACACAATTCTTTCGGTGAAAGTGACCAAAAAGCTGGCGACTATGCTGAAGATCTAGCGGCATCAATGCTCGCCACCACGCTAGGTATTGAATTTGATCCTAATCAAGCCTGGGATGAACGAGAGCAACTTTATAAAATGAGTGGCAAAATTGTTAGAGCGACAAATATTACTCAATCGGCAATCGGCAACAAAGATGGTCTCTGGACTACTGTTTTCGCGGCGGCGATATTCTGTGACTACACTATGCCCTCGACCAACAATAGCCTCCCGACTTAAAATAGTTTTGCCACGGGCTTCTTCGCCTTTTCATCCATCGCCTTGTTCGCCAACCAATCGGCGCGACGATTTTTCTCTCGAGGAATGTGCGTAAAAATAATATGTGGAAAAAAAGTGACGCGAGTATTCCAAATTTTCATAAAAAGCGGTTGTAAAGTTGTTTCTTTAATTTGATATTCGCCGGCCAACTGCCGCGCCACCAACTCGCTGTCGAGACGAACCTCGATCTGCGCCGCGCTCGCCCGCGCTTTGCCAATTGTTCGTTTGATTGTCTCAAGACCCAAAATAACCGCGTGGTATTCGGCTTCGTTGTTGGTCATCGCCGGAAGAGCACGTTTGGCCTCCTTGAGCACCACACCGGTGTCATCGGTCACCACGGCCCCAGCGCCAGCCGGGCCAGGATTCCCCCGTGACCCGCCATCGGTGTAAATAATGAAATTTTCCATCACTAAATATTACTCTGCCATTCGCAAGTCGACAATCCGAAGACGAAGTTCGGGGCAACCGCGGAAGTAGGATTGTTCGAGCGTCGCGGCCAAATCAATCGGTTGCCCTGACTGTAAAGTTTGACCGAAACGATCAGGCGACATGAAGAAACCGATCGCTCGCCGCGAGACCTGACCATCGCCAAGGGTGATCTCCAGATGGGCGCGGTCGGTACCGAAAGATCGCGCAACGACCAATGGAATGTTCCGGAAGAGAAAAATTGGTTTGGGGTTTTCGAGACCGAAAGGACCAAGTTGATCGAGTAACGAAGCTGTCTTGGCGTTGGCTAGAACTAAAGAAAGTTCAGCGTCTAATAATAATTCTTCTTCAACTTTTGCAATATTAAGTTGTCGATAGGCAATGGCTAGTCGCTCGGCCAAATCGCCAACCCGACTAGCAGTTAGAGAGAAACCGCCAGCACTCGTATGCCCACCAAAATTGTTGAAGAAATCATTGTGACCGGCCGAGCGCATAAGCCCAACCACATTCACTGTCCCACTCGCCCGACATGAGCCCTTAATCTCACCGCGGCCATTCTTGCTCCAAAGGAAAACAGGGCGCTGGTAACGCTCAACGAGACGGCTCGCGGCCAACCCCAAAACACCAAGTGACCAGCTAGGGTCACCGCAAACAATGACTATTTGATCAGGAGAATGATCAATCATCGCCTCGGCTTGGGCCAACACCGTCGCCACCAACCCTCGCCGCGCCCGATTGTTGTCTTCGAGAGTCGCGGCGACGCTCGCCGCCTCCACTGGATCGGCGGTGGCGAGTAAACGGTAAGCCTGCAAACCATGTGCCATGCGACTCGCCGAGTTGAGCCGCGGCCCGATCGAGAAGGCGATGTCATCAATCGTCAGTTGCGCCTGATTGAGTTTGAACGCGCGGCAAAGAGCCACAATCCCGGGCCGCGGCGACTGGCGGAGAACAATTAAACCAAAGTGGGTAAGAGCGCGATTCTCGCCAGTGAGCGGGACCATATCGGCAACAGTGGCAATGGCCACTAAATCAAGCAACCACTTCTCCCAGCCATCTTTAACGGGCCCAATCGCAAAATTCTCGTCGGCGTCGGAGCCCGCCAGCAGGCGGGTAAAGACGCGAGAATTTTGCGATTGGGCGAGGGCTTGCACAAGCTTGAAAGCGACACCGGCACCACACAACATTTTGTACGGGTATTGATCATCTAACCGCTTCGGATTAACAATCGCGTAAGCCAGCGGTAGAACTTCGGGCACCGCATGATGGTCGGTAACAATCACCTCTAGGCCGAGTGAATTAGCCAGCACAATTTCTGGCTGGTTACTCACACCGCAATCAACGGTAATAATCAACGTCGCCCCCCCGCGAGCGAAACCGGTAATCGCTTCGGCATTCAGACCATAGGCTTCCTCATGACGATCAGGAATATAAACTTCATAATTCGAATAACCAACATGGTTAAAGAAAGAAGCTAGGATAACTGCGGCGGGAATTCCATCAGCGTCATAGTCGCCAAAAATTATGATCTTCTCTCCCGCTTCCAAAGCCCGCTGAATCCGCGCTACCGCCCGAGCCATATCCTGCATTAAAAAAGGGTTGTGGAGATCACGATCGTAATCGGGTTCCAAAAAAAGTCGCGCCATGGTTTCATTCACAAATCCACGGGCGTGAAGTAGTGGGCGGATAAGTTTAGGGAAAGCCTTGAGCGCCTCGTCGGCGCTCGGGGAGATCTCCTCTCGTAAACGCCACCGTTTCTTAAGCTTCATTGTCCGGCAATTTTAGCATACAATTACTGGCTATGGACGATTGCCTTTTTTGTCGAATTATTAAACGCGAAATTCCGAGTGAAATTGTTTACAAAGACGATGACTTTCTCGCCTTCCTGGATATCAATCCTCGCTCGCCCGGGCACGCGCAGGTGGTCCCCAAGAAACACTACCGTTGGGTCTGGCAAGTGCCGAACGTCAGTGACTATTTCGAAGTGGTCAAGAAAATTGCTCTAGCCCAACAAAAAGCTTTCTCCCAACCGGCGATCTGGTCGCGAATTATGGGGGACGAGATTCACCATGCCCATATTTGGATTTTCCCTCACGCTGACACCGTGGGAGACAAAATGGATCTCGCTGGAAATGCAAAAAAGATTCGCGATGTTTTGAACCAAAAATAAAAAAGACCCCGTCGCCATTCGCCAACTGGCGAAGACAACGGGGTCGGAAAGTAACGAGTGGCAAAGAAAATCAGGGGCGATTGACGAGTTCCTCAAGTCCCCGAGAAAGAAACCTCAAAGCCAGCCGAGCGTAATACTCGGCAACAAACTCTCGCAGTGGTCGCCAGACAGATACGACTAGTGGCTGGAGCGACAGCCCCGCGAGTACTCCAATGGTAAGAGCTGGTTCCCAAAAATTCGCCGGATGATCTGGTCCCCAAAAAAATGTTTCCCAACCGAGGTAAAATAAAATCCCGGGCCAAGCAACAATCAACCAAACTGCTACGCATGTGCAATTTATAATTGATGAGATTAGCCGCCCGTGCTCGCATGACTTAATGGCTTCTATCATTAAGGCTCGCACGGGGATCCAGGCCCCGACGAGAATCACCATAGCGCCAGAGAGAATCTGCCAATTCAATCCATGGTTTGCTTCATACCACAACGAAACCATGATCGAAACATAAGCGGACATCAAAACCATTAATGAGAACCGACTCCACCAGGGGAACTTCGGCTTATTATCATTAGACATGTCGCACCACCTTTCCAGTGATCATTTTCCAATCACGAGTCAAACACTCTTTGAGATTGGAGATGCTCCCCTTATCCGCTAACCACTTGAAGATCGGTCCAAAGATGTACCAAAAAACGACCGCGACTAGAACGACGGTGACCACAATCGCCACGGTTGTGGCACAACTCGCCACCGTCGGGCAATTGTCGCCGAACATGTTGTTGAGTTCTTCGTTGTAGCCATCGTCGCCGCTGTTGTAAGTTCCAGCCGCGGCGGTATTATTGATCACCGTGACGGTACCGATACTTTCTAGGCCAAACGTTCCGGCCGATATCTCCTGTTCCCAAATTCTGGTAACACCGCTTGTTTCTGTCATAGTTATTTCCAGAAGAGGAGTCGGCGAGGTGCGGTCGAAATCAATCATGGCCTGACCACTCGAGAATAGAACGGGGGTTGAGGACTCAATATCATCCCACAACCACATCGGCACCGACATTTTGTAACCGTAGGTTGCCGTGCGAGCCAAAATTCCTGGCCGGCCGAATTGCACATTGCCGACCGACCAATCTTGACCGGGGACAAAGCCGATTTTATCAATCTCTTTTTGGACCAATTGGAGAACGGGGTTCAGTTCCGTTGGCACAATTGGCCTTTTGGCCGGAAACCGATTCATCGATCTCAACCTAACTGCCGGCACCGCCACATCGGATCCCTCAACCGCCTCTTGTCCATAAGCATTAGTGATAAACGGGATCGGACCAAGCAACGCCGCCACCAACATACACGCGAGAGACCATTGTTGAGCAATAATTCCACTCGAAGTTTTCATGTTTTTTCTCTCTTTCTTTTCTGAACTTTTCTGAAACCAAACACCTTCGGCCACGCGCCGAAGGTAAGACAACCAAACGGTCCTAGGCAGTCGCTTTTCTTGACCTCCTCTCCCGGCGATCTATTTTTCGCAACACAACTGTCAAAGACCCAAAACCTATCTCTATTTATGCACTTCCACCAATTTTTGTCAACCAACCGGTAATGTGCACACACATTTGGCGGTTTTCCCCTAGAATGGGGAAATGAGCATTTGTATGGCAAAAACAATTAAAGAAGAGCGGTTGCAGTGGATTCTCCCCGTCGCGAGAAAGGAAATGAAACTAGTCGATGTCGCCAAAATTTGTCCCCACGGTAAAAGAAGTTTAGAAAGGTGGATCGCCACCGACAAGAATGGCGGGGAAGATTCACTTGAACCTAAATCAACTGAACCCAAGACCCAACCGAAAGAGACGCCAGTTCGAATACAAAAAGAATGTCTGGAAATCGATGAGAGAACAATTGTGGTTTAAAGAAAGCGGGACTGGTTCGCAAGTATCGAGTCCGGAAGATCACCTATAAATACATCCGAGCCATCTTCATGTCAAGGCTAAGTTCATGTCAAGGCTAAGCCTTGACAACCACAGGTCAAAGGAAAACCGCTATTTCTAGCGAGTTCTCTTTCGTCAAGGCTTAGCCTTGCCCGAGGTTAAGCCTTGCCCGAGGTTACTTCCTCTCCGGGGACGGACGCCAAGCTTCCTCTTGGAAGCCCGGCGTCCAAATTGGACCCGTTTTCAACGCTTCAATTCCCGGGAGCGTGCCTTGGGCGAGAAAGTCCAGCATCGCGCCACCGCCGGTCGAGACAAAATCAAATTGATTAAGAATATTCAGACTGCGGATCGCGGCGACGGTGTCGCCGCCGCC
>DATDVJ010000015.1:0-7758 GCA_036517595.1 Minisyncoccota bacterium | reverse complement strand
AACTATCTCTACTCGCTGTTAGCCTATGTGTTGGGCTGACTAATTGCTTGATGAAAATTAACTTTTGCGTTCACTTCAGCCAACTGAAGGTTTTGAGCGTGGGTTAAAAAAGTGGTGTTGGCGGAGTTCTGTAATTCACAGAAATTTAGCAAAAAATGTTAAAATGAGCAACATGTCTAATCTTACCGAACTCCAACGCCAATTCTTAGAATACCTCGAGATCGAGCGGGGGCGGAGCCTGAAGACCGTCGAGGCCTACGATCGCTACCTCACGCGCTTTTTTAAGTTTGCCTCTCAAGTGAAGAGACCCGAAGACATTACTCTCGATTTAATTCGCCGTTATCGGCTCTGGTTGAATCGCCAGCCGGGGTCGGTTCCCGGCGAGACGGTCAAGAAGAATACCCAAAATTACCACCTAATCGCGCTCCGCACCTTCCTTAAGTATTTGGCCAGCCGCGGAGAGAAGGCCCTCTCCCCTTCCAGTATTGAACTGGCCAAACTTTCGGCCCGTGAACTCAATCTAATCAGTCCGGAAGAGCTTGAACGTCTGCTCAAGAAGCCGAATTCCTCCACCGACCTTGGCCGTCGCGACCGCGCGATTTTTGAACTTCTTTTTTCCACCGGCCTGCGGATTTCCGAATTATGTAATCTTGGCCGCGAGAATGTGAATTTGAAGAGCCAAGAATTCAGTGTTCGCGGTAAGGGGGGCAAGGTGCGGGTCGTTTTCCTCTCTCCCGAAGCCAAGCAGGCGCTCGAGGCTTATCTAGATAAACGGAAAGACACGGCTGAGCCGATGTTTGTGAATAGCCAAGAAGGGCGCTTAACTCCGCGTAGTGTGGAGAGATTGATCAAAAAATATGCGATCAGCGCAGGGATTATGAAGTCGGTGACACCGCACACGCTCCGCCACAGTTTCGCTACTGATCTCCTGCGCAATGGCGCGGATCTCCGTGCCGTCCAACTTCTGCTTGGTCACGCCAGCATCTCGACCACGCAAGTCTATACGCATGTCACTGACCGCGAATTGCGCTCCGTGCATCAGCGCTTCCATCGGAAAGAGTGATGTGATTTGAGTGAGAGTTATCCACAGGAATAGTTTTGTCTTATAGACTGTCCTATAATATAATATCGGACAGATATGATTGGGAATTATAAAGGACACGAATCATAAGACGCTAAAGGTCAACTCTGTCCGACCGATAGAAAACTAAGTTTCGTGATCCACGCCACCCTATTAAACAACGGGTGGTTTAATTTTGCTCATTTTGTTTAATGAACCGAGTATTTATCGCGAATCTTTTTTAATTCTTCTTCCTCAATTTCTGACTTCTTATCTTTACCTTGTTGGCCAAGATTCTCTAATTCTTGATCACTAAGTTTCACTAATTCCTTAATCCTGTTTTTCAAATAATCTTCATTATTTAGTTCTGGTTTCTCAAGTGTTTCTTCGAGCAAAGCATGTAGAATATGGCCAACTTTAGGCCCCGGAGTAATTCCCGTTTCACGTAAAACATCCTCCCCCTTAATCTTGAGCATACTTACCGAAGTCGGTGATCTTAATGCCTCTTCAATCATTGATTCATATTTTCTAAGGCGATAAGGGCTTTCTTTGGGTCGTCCCATACCGATTCGGTCGCAGTTTCTCACATGCATTAGGTCCCAAATGTTTTCACGGGAAACATTCCTGATAATTCTTCGCACCGCCGATAGAGTTATTTTATCAATATCACTGAAAAACATGTGATACCGGACTAGTCTCTCAACAGTTTCCGAGAGTTGTTTGCCGAATTTAAGTCGCCCCATAATTTTCCTAGTCATTCGTGCCCCAATTACATCATGGCCATAAAACGTCCAATCATTTTTTTCCTTACCCCATTCTCGAGTTCTAGGTTTGCCGATATCATGAAATAAAGCTGCAAGTCTCACGTGAAACGGCCAATTCTTATCAGCAGCATGTTGAGCCACTCTAAGCGTGTGTTCCCAAACATCATAAATGTGATCGCCATTCTGTTTCATGTGAACCCCTTCTTCTAATTCAGGTAGAAATTGCTTCAAAGCCCCAATTTGATGAAGGGTAATGATTCCAGTCATCAAGTTATTAGATAAAATAATACGGCTGAATTCATCGCGAATACGCTCTTGAGCAATAAAACTAAGTAAATCGACCTTTTTTTGCATCGCTTCCATAGTCTCATTGTTAATCATGAAACTAAGTTCGGTTGCTAATCGGACACCACGCATGATTCTAAGCGGGTCTTCGTCTAACCGGTCGGTGGGTTGACCGACCGCGCGGACTACTTTGTCTTTTATGTCCGTTTGGCCACCATAGATGTCAATTATTTGTCTTTTAGATGGTTCGTAGGCAATAGCGTTGATGGTGAAATCTCGACGACCAAGATCTTCTTCAATTGTGTCACTAAAGGTAACTTTATCTGGATGACGTTTGTCGGAATATTTTGCATCTTTCCTAAACGGTGTTACTTCAACGTTTCGAAGAGCTAAATCAGCCTCCTTTTCGTTGACCACGGTGACGGTACCGTAAGCATTTTCGTAGAAGGTTTTTGGGAAAAGGCTGGCAATTTGCCCCGGTTTAGCATCGGTGGCGACATCCCAGTCTTTCGGTGTTTTACTCATTAACAGATCACGAACACAACCACCAACCAAATAGGCTGAGAAGTTGGCTTGAGAAATAGTCTCGGTTACACGTGAAATCGTGTCGGGGATAATTAATTTAGTCGCCATGGATTTATTCTAGCGGAAATATCTGACTTTCACTAATCAATTTGGTTTGCTAAACTAAACAACAGGGTTTTTAGCCCTTGTGGTGAAATGTCTGCCTGCCGTTTTTTTGGCCCCTGTAGTTCAACGGATAGAACACTAGTCTTCGGAACTAGTGATGGGGGTTCGAATCCCTCCGGGGGCATTGCGGGTATGGTTTAGTGGTAGAACACGTCCTTGCCAAGGATGAGACGGGAGTTCGATTCTCCCTACCCGCATAATGTGGATAAGTCTGTGGATACTGTGCATAAGAGACATTAAAGGTCTGTCCAATATATGTCCCAAACTGACAAGCAAAATATAGGTAAGATAGGTGAAAATGAGGCTGAAAAGTTTCTTAAAAGACAATTTTACCGCATCATCGAGCGTAATTATTGGAAAAAGTGGGGGGAGATAGACATCGTGGCTGATAAGGATGAGATCATCCATTTCATCGAAGTTAAAACTGTCTCTCGAGAAATTGTTCCCGAAGAGGAAAGTGACAATTATTCTCCGGAAGATAACATCCATCCATGGAAACGGAAGCGTTTGTCCAGGGTAATCGAGACCTATCTCCTAGATCGTCGCATTGACGAGAATCGCGATTGGCAGGTTGACGCACTGGCGGTGTATCTGAACGGAGAGGGGAAAGTGTTGAAAGTTGATCATCTTGAGGATATTATTCTCTAGTTACTCGGGGCATAGTGTAACGGTAGCACGAGTCCTTTGGGAGGATTTAGTCTCGGTTCAAATCCGAGTGCCCCGAAAGCTTGACAAAATATTGCTTAGGTGTATAATAAGGAGAGTCAAAATGTTCTTTGGGTTTTTAGGATTTTCTGGGGAAAATGGCTAGAAATAGCCTGATTTGGGAGAAAGTGAGATGAAGACGAATCGAAATGTTCTAGTTGTGTTGGTTGGATTGGTCGCAATGACGAGTGGTTGTGTCGTTATCCCGGCACGGTACATTACTGACAAAGATGGGAAGGTCGTGATGGTAGAACCAGAAAGGATTGTGCCGGCGCCGATTACCGTTAACACCTATCCAGTATACTCGGAGTATTATTATCCAGCTCCTGTATACTACCCAGCCAGAGCATATCACCAGCGACCAGTGGTAGTTCGCCGTTATTCCTATCCGGTTGCACGGTACTATCCGACTCATGTGCGACCCATATACATCGGCGGCGGACACCACCACGGTTATGGTCACCACTCCCATCGGTAGTATCCAGAAAAAAGAGTCTCGAAAAGCCCCCGTGCTTTCGCCAGTTGGTGAATTAGTATCGGGGGCTTCTTTGTGCCATAATGGACAAGTCTAGTTCTTTAACATTCTTTTGCTCCTTGGAAAGGGCTAATGTGAAGAGATCGAAGAAGAAACGAAGGGGTAATGGTGTTCGCTTGCGAAAGAGCGTTTGTGAACGGGCTAGTGATCGAGAGAAAGGAGTAACCAGACAGAGAGAGACTGTTTGTGATCCAAAAACCTTCAGGATTTTCAAACGGTCGATCGAGAGATCTTGGACCAGTATTACCATCTTTCGCCCTTCCTTCGAACACCGTTTGCATGGTATCAGTCCACAAGTGATAATTGTTCGGGCAGGGAAGAAAATGTCAACATTTTTTGTCGGCGATGTTGTAATCCCAGAATCTCGTTTGTTGTGGCAACCACCTCTTTCGCCGGAGTTTAACTAGATGGTTTTTCGAGGCCCCTATTCGTCAGTTGGCGGAACGGGGCCTCATATTTTTATAATGTTACCTAGCGGGCTGTAGTATACCGGTAGTACGCATGCATGGGGTGCATGTAGACCGGGTCCGATTCCCGGCAGCCCGATTGATTTTCTCAAGCATTTCTGCTAGGGTTTATTTTAGGTTGGAACATTGAAACAGGCATTTTTGGGAGATGAAACTGAATGTCAACAAATATGATTGTGAATAGTTTAGGAACTCGGTTGTGGGAATTAATGAAACGAAGCGGAGCCGTTTGGGAGTATAGCTATAAGGGAAATCTGCGGGCCCCACACGTGGTCCTTCGAAGTGGCAAGCACTCCAATGGATTTGTCGATACACTTCAATATCTTTCGCGAGTTGCTAATCTTTCAGCGGCGGCGGAGATGCTCGCTCGTAAATTGGCGGGGAGATTAGACGGGATAAGACCCGATTGGATTTTTGGTTCTCCCATGGCCGGGATCCCTTTTGCAACAGAAGTCGCAAGGAGTTGGGAGATCAATCGAATTGGCTTTAACGAAAAAGTTGGTGACAAGGAACTCATTTGTCGTTTCGATTTGTCGCCCGGCGAGAAATTTCTGATCGTTGAGGAAATGACGACAACTGGTGGTACGCCGCAACGGGGGATTGACGCTGTGCTCAAAAAGAATCCGACGGCCGTCGCCCTACCCATTGTCGCCGCTTTCTTGACTCGTTGTGGTCATCGCCCGACAGAACTCCAGGGTCGAGAATTGATCTCACTTGTAAGTCTGCCGGAACTCAACGTGGAATACAGCGAGTGGGAGCCAGATAATTGCCCCTTGTGTTCATCTGGCTCAACGCCGATCTCAAATTGCAAGCGGGTTTGGTCGGATTTACTGAAGACGATGATGGACGACCCGCCGACCTCTCTATTTGACACCCGTCCCTTCTCATGATACCTTAAACAGGGTTGTGTTGTTTTTGTTGATCTTTTGACAAATGATAGACTCAGACGATTCAGAATAAAGAAAGAAGGTGTCCCGTGGGCAAGAGAGGCAAAAGAAACTATCTTGCCATGAGAGTAAGTTCTCTTGAAAGAGCTAGGCAAGAGATGCTAAGGGAATTAGGTAGAATCACGGAGCGTATCAGTGTTTTGGAAAAACGTAGGTATCGGCGCCGACCGCCGGGTTACGATCTTCCTTTGCCAAGCATGGAGGCTCTTGAACCTGCTGAAATTGAAATCGGATCGAAACAAACTGGCTAGATCCCCCCCTGTCTTACCTCGCTTTAGCAATTGGATTGCTTGAGCGAGGTATTTTTTTTGCTTTTCTTCTGTTAGCATTAATCTAAACTTAATGGCGAAAAGCGGGATTAGTTAAATGGTATAACTCCAGTTTTCCAAACTGGTGTCGGGAGTTCGATTCTCCCATCCCGCATATGAGAGCCAAAGACAATCTTCGAACTTGGATTGAGGTGGACACCAAAGTGCTGGCGCGCAATTATCGGGCGTTTCGGAAACTTATTGGTCCCAAGGTTAAACTAATGGCGGTGGTGAAGTCAAACGCTTATGGCCACAGCTTGATCGATTTTTCTCGAGCGATGGTTAAGCTCGGAGTTGATTATTTGGGAGTTGATTCAATCGTTGAGGCCGTAGCGCTCCGTCAAGAAAAAATCAAGAAAGAAATCTTAGTTCTTGGTTACACGCAACCAATTAATTTCTCGGCCGCGGCAGTGGGGGATATCACGATCACAATTTCTTCGCTTGAATCCCTCCGCCACTTGGTGACGATGTCGAAGTTGCCGCGTTTCCATCTCAAGCTTGATACTGGTATGCATCGGCAAGGTTTTACTCCCGAGCTTCTTTCTGTGGCGATCAAGATTTGGTCTCATCCAAAAGTGATCGAGAAGATCTACGATCGTCTGGTGGGGGTTTACAGTCATTTGGCCGCCGCTTCGAGCAAGGAGCACACCGCCGCGACTCACCAACAGATTGCTGTTTTTGAAAATGCTCTCAATTTGCTCGCTCAAGCTGGCTTCCTGCGCCAATCGCTGGTCAAACATCTCGCTTCAACGGGCGGGGCGATTGCTTACCCGGACGCGCGGTTCGATTTGGTTCGCATCGGCCTCGGCCTTTACGGTTTGTGGCCTAGTGATAATTTGCGTCGGCGGTTTAGCGATGAAATTAAATTAGAACCGGCGTTATCTTGGAAAACGATTGTGAGCGAAGTAAAAACGATCACCACCGCGGGAGCGGTGGGCTACGATTTCACCGAACGGATTAGACCGGGGACGAAGTTGGCCGTTTGCCCAATCGGTTATTGGCACGGTTTCCCGCGCTCTCTCTCCAGTGTCGGCGCGGTCAGTGTGCGTGGTAAATTAGCCAAAGTCATCGGTCGCGTCTCGATGGATATGATCGTGATTGATGTTACTCGTGTTCGCGGCGCCAAAGCCGGTGACATTGTTACCTTGATCGGTGATGGCTTGCCGGCTGAACGATTTGCCATCCTCGCCCACACCTCCCCCTACGAAATCATTACTCGCTTGAACCCGCTCATTCAGAAGTTTTACGTTTAAGCACAAAAATCCCCAACCGTGAGGTTGGGAGATTTTTGATAGTGAGTCGAAGCGGAATTATTTGACTGCTTCTTTGAGAGCCTTGGCCGCTCGGAACTTCGGGACCTTCATCGCGGCAACCTGGATCGCCTCGCCGGTGCGTGGATTCCTGGCCGTGCGGGCGGCGCGTTGTTTGGTAGAGAAGATTCCGAGTCCAGCAATCGAAACTTCCTCGCCTTTCTTCAAACTGGAAACAATCGAATCAACAACCGTATCAACGGCCTGCTCGGCCTGAACTTTGGTCCCGCCGATTTTCTCGTAGACGGCATCAACCAGAGATGCTTTATTCATACAATAACGATTTAAACGGTTACTTATAATAGTCGACCAATTCTCTGTCTCACTCCATTATATACGGTTAAGCCATTTTTGAGCAAGTCCATAGCAGTGGACAGGATTTATCGTGCGTATTCGACCACCCGCGCTTCGCGGATCACGGTGATCTTAATTTCGCCCGGATATTTCAGCTCTTGTTCAACTCGCAGGGCAATGTTGCGAGCTAGTTTTTTGGCCCCAATATCCGAGACTTCTTGAGGTTTGACGAAGATCCGAATCTCGCGGCCAGCTTGGATGGCATAGGTTTTTTCAACGCCTGGGAAGGAATTGGCGACATCTTCTAAATCTTTTAACCGTTTGAGGTAATTCTCTAGTGTGTCGCGCCGGGCACCCGGTCGACTACCGGAGATTGCGTCAGCCGTCTGAACG
>DATDVJ010000014.1:0-16023 GCA_036517595.1 Minisyncoccota bacterium | reverse complement strand
AGAACATCTCGAGACCAAAGACTAACCTGCCAGGAGCTTAGCAGATTGGGAGTAAAAAGTCAACCCCCGTAATGGTTCAATAGCTTGGCACTTTTTGCTTTAAGCCTTACACTCTCTTCATGCCTGAATTACCAGAAGTCGAGACCCTGCGGCGGGAATTAACTCAAGTTCTCATTGGGCGGGAAATCAAAAGTGTTTCTATCCTGTCACCTAAAGCCGTAGCGCCACTCTCGCCACAGCAATTCTCTGCTCGGATTCGCAACCAAAAAATTGTGACGATTAATCGCCGCGCCAAAATTTTATTGCTTGATCTTACCAATGATAAAACTTTGGCCATCCATCTCAAGATGACCGGGCAGTTAGTTTATTACCCCCAAGGTTCGACCTTAAAACCCGCCAAGGTCGAACCTTTAATCATCGGCGGACATCCGCAACCCTTACCCCAAGGACTGTTCTTGGCAGGTTCTAAGGACAGTCCTTTTAATCACACTCGGGTTATTTTTAATTTCACCGATGGTTCCCGTCTTTATTTCAACGACTTGCGCAAATTCGGTTGGCTCCGACTGCTTGATTCTCAAGCAATCGCTAATCTATATACCCACCATGGGTTTGAACCCCTATCATCCGATTTCACCATCTCCGCCTTCAAACAAATTCTCAATCGTCATTCTAAACGAAAAATTAAAACTCTTCTCCTCGATCAAACTTTGATTGCCGGGTTGGGAAATATTTATGTTGATGAAGCGTGTTTTCGGGCAAGAGTTAGACCGACCCGCCGAGTTGTCACCCTCACTACGGTGGAAAAGATGAAGCTTCACCGCGCCATCCGCGCGGTGCTTACTCTCTCGATCAAGCACGGTGGCACGAGTGTTCGAAATTACCGCCGGAGTGATGGCTCGCGCGGTGGCTTCGCCGCCTACTTGCAAGTTTATGATCGAACGGGTAAACCTTGCAAAAATTGCCCGCCCGACGACGAGGCGGGTCACCCCGCAATTATAAAAATTAAACTCGCTGGTCGCGGCACCCACTATTGCCCCCAATGCCAGAAATAATTCAGACTCCCAACAAGCGAAACAGAAAAATGCCGCAAGCAACCGAAACATTAAGTGATTCTTTTTGCCCGCAGATCGGAATCTCAGCGACCACATCACAACGATCAAGAATTGTCTTACTCAATCCGGTGACCTCATTGCCAACAATAATTGCGGTTGGGCCGTCAATTTTTACTTTTTTATAATCAACAGAATTTTTGGCCTGCTCGAGGGCAATTAGCTTATAGCTGTCAGCTTTTAGTTGATAGGTTAACCTAGAAATGTTTTGAAACTTTTTCCAGTCAATATAATTTTCCGCGCCGAGGGCAGTTTTAGTCACCGCGCGATTGGTTCGGCCGAAACGATCAACTGGTGCCAGCGTATAGCCGGTGAGATATATTTTTGACACCCCGACCGCCTCCGCCGTCCGGAAGATCGCCCCAACGTTCGCGGCACTTCGGAGATTGTGGAGGATGAGACAAACCGCTTCACTACTTTTAGCCATCGTGCTAGAATAACAAGATGTTGAGCATTTGGCCAAACCTCTTCGATTTCTGGCTTGTCGCCCCGCTTCTCTTGCGCCTCGGTCTCGGTGTATCCCTCTTCTCCCTCTATTATCAGGGCCGACGGAGCGTCCGTGGCGGACTCGGCTTACTTACCGGCGCTTTGATTATTATTGGTCTCTTCACTCAACCAGCGGCGCTCATCACCAGCCTCCTCCTCGTTGAGGAAATCTGGCACAAGCGACAGAGTTATAATCGGGCGACCCTAATTCCTCTCCTCGCCATCGCTCTCTCACTTCTCTTTTTGGGTCCCGGTCTCTATGCTTTCGACCTCCCCTTATAATTAGGATTTGTTTTACATTTTTAACTTTAAGCTTTACACTGTTTCCACCCGCCCGTAGCTCAGTCGGTAGAGCAGCTGCCTTTTAAGCAGACGGTCGCAGGTTCGATTCCTGCCGGGCGGACTAATTTATAACTCCAATATCAACCGCTCGAGCGCCAGGTCAAAATCCGTGAGACCACGGCGGGCATTATAATATAACGTTACGAGACGCGCCGAGAGTTTGGCCAATTCGCCGGGTTGGTATTTCCCGATTTGTCGTCGGGCTTGGGCAAGAGGGTAAGGTTTCAGCGGAAGCACAATATCCGGCGAAGCCGTGGCCACAAGAAGAAGCGTCTTGACTTTCCAAACGAATTTCCAGAAAACTTCTTCCGACGGCAAACCTTGACGCAAAGCGTCGTGATAAAGAAGCCAGGCCTGTTTGCGATCGCGCGAGCCCAAAGCATCAGCAATGGCAAAAAGTTTGGCTGATTCGGTATTTTTCTGTTTAGGAACAAGGGGGGTTTTGAATTCTTCTGCTTTGCCGCCAGTTTCAACAATTTTTGCCATCAACTCTTCACTCAATTCATCTTCCCAAAAAATAAACCGATTTTCGCTCGAAGCTAATTTGGCTAAATAATCGGCAATGAATTTAGCCAGTGGTGGATTGATCAAAAGGTGATCGAAAAAGATAACTGTCAGGTCTCCCAACAATGGCCGCGCCACCATTACTTCTTCTAAGCCTTCGGGCGATAAGACCTCGCCGGAGAATTCTAAAGCAGGCGCGGTGGGAAATTTTTGCCGAAGCGCGGCCACTGCGGCTCGCGCCGCTCGCCGTGCCTCATCACGATTCGCCCCCCAGTAAAAATTTATCATTGTAATTCAATTCCAACCGGGCAGTGATCCGAGCCTAAAACATCAGCCAAAATAAAAGCTCTCTTCAGTCGTGGCAAAAGATCATCGCTCACGAAAAAATAGTCTATCCGCCAACCAACGTTACGCTCACGAGCGTGCGATTTCTGATCCCACCAAGTATATTGCCCGGGTTCTTTAGAGAAGTGGCGAAGGGTGTCAACGAAACCAGCTTGCTCAAGCTCGTCAAGCCAAACTCGTTCTTCAGGAAGGAAGCCGGAGATCTTCTCATTCTCTCGTGGGCGAGCCAGATCAATCTCCCAGTGAGCCGTGTTAACATCCCCACCGAAGATAATCGATCGACCGTCGGCCCGCAAATGTCTGAGGTGGTCCAGAAACTCGCGATAAAAGTTCAGCTTGTATGCGAGCCGCGCCGGCGATGATTTGCCATTCGGGAAGTAGACATTGAGATAAACTAGATCACTGTAATCAAGTTCGAGCACACGCCCCTCGGCCGACAAAACCGTCGGCCCAAAATTATTTCGCACAACCCGCGGCTCTTCTTTGGTGTAAACCGCCACCCCACTATAACCCTTCTTCTCACTAGCCCCATGCCAATAAGAGCGGTAGCTATTGGGGTGACGGAGTTCTTCACTCAAGATCGCGTGATCAAAAACTTTGGTTTCCTGAAGTCCAACAACATCATAATTGCTCGCCATCAGCCAAGGGAGAAAATCCTTGCGCTCGGCGGAGCGAATGCCGTTCACATTCCAGGAAATAAAAGTTCGCGGCATAGACTTCTAATTACTCGGCGGGGGCTTGATCTTCTTCTCAATTAGCCAAAGAACAGTGAAAACCGCGAGGGTTAGAAGCGTGACAAAAATCGCTAAAAAGTAGAAACCGAACCCGGTAGTGAGGCCGATCCCTGCCGCTACCCAGAGACCAGCGGCGGTCGTTAAACCACTCACCCGCGATTCGCGGAAGACAATGAGACCAGCTCCGAGAAAGCCAATCCCCAGAACCACTTGCGAGGCTACTCGCAAGGGGTCAACAATCGCCGGCCCCCCCGAACGCGCCACCACCAAATCTGAAACGGAGATGAAGAGGGCTGATCCTAGCGAGACAAGAGCATACGTTCGCAGACCAGCAACTTTGCCGGCAATCGTTCGTTCTAGACCGAGTAAACCGCCGAGCACGGCGGCGGTCACTAGTCGAAGAGCAAGATCAACCATGCGTTAATTGTACCACGACTATTATTTTGTGCGACACTCGGTGTTTAACATAATCAAAAAAGGGTGGACTGGCTACCGTGCGGAGAACTATCATCTTTGAAATTAGCCCCGAGGGCCTCACCCGCCGCCTGACGATAGGCACAGAAATCGCAGTCGGTGGGCGGCGGGGAGACAGTAGCCATCAGCGCTCGCTTCATCTCTTCAAGCGTATTTGGGATCCAACGCGAGTCGCCATCACAAGGTAGAATACTGACATCGAATTCTAGCTTGCCGTCGAAGGTGGCGACATCTTTACGACCATTCAGATACACGAAGTAACCAGTCGAGGAAACTTTGAAATTATTTTTGCCAAACAACCATTGATAAACTTCCATCTGTCTTTTGTATTGCGCGCCAAGATCGCCCTCGAGAGTTGGGGTCGATGCTTTCGCCGTTGCTTTATAATCCACGATGATCAACTCTTGGCTTGGATTGATCCAAACATCATCAACCACGCCATAGACATCGAAGTTCGTCCCGGAGTGCTGATGATGGATTCCCCCGCGGCCGAAATCGAGCTCCCGCCAACTATTCATCCTCTCATGCTTAAAAGGCACCGCCTCAATACCATACTTCTCCATCATTGGATGAGGGACCTGCTTCGCTCGACAAAGATCAAATTCTTTCTTCAGTAAAGCGTCCACAGCCAAGTTGAGCGTGAGCGGATAAGTATCTGGCCGCTTGATACCGAGACGTTGATCGAGATAGAAACATCGTTGGCACTTGGTAAAAAGGTCAATCTTAGTGCGACTCACCCGAAACGGCGCGTCCGATTTGGGATCAAAAATTTTTCCCTTCCGATATTGACTCATCGGCAGATGACTTTTACCGATTTTACTGACCTGAAGTAGTGAAGGAAGCCGTGGTTGAAGTGCTGTGATTGCCAGCGTAATCCGTGGCGAGAAGATAGTAGTAATAGGTGGTGCTCGTCGAGAGATCCGCTAGAGTTAATTGATGATTCGTCTGCCAAGTTAGGTCCGAGACGAAAAGCAGTGAAGAAATAGCAACTGGGGTGGTTGTGGCATAACGAATCGTCCCCACGGTCAACTCATTCGTCTGCCAAATAATTCTCGTGCTTGTCGCCAAGGTTGAGGTGGTATTCAGAGAAATAATCGTCGGCGCCAAAATGTCTCCACCGGGTGGGGTCGTGGTTGCCCCTCCCCCAAGTTTCTTCAAGATGCCCGGCGCGCGCAAGAGACCGGGGGGAATCTTCCCGGAATGCCCGGCGCCTTCGGTCAGCAATTGATTAACTCGCCAAAGGGTTTGCCCGTCCACCTTGCCAGTGTCGGTCAGACCGGTCTTCTTCTGAAATTTCCGGAGCGCTTTCTCGGTCAATGGACCAAAATAGCCGGTAGTATGACCTTCGGGATAAATTTCTGGGTCGGTAGCTAACATTTCTTGCAAAACTTTAATCTCTTCATCACTTGTCCCCCTAGATAATTGCTTGGTTAGACGAAGCGACACCGGCAAACTGGCCGCTTGAGCTTGCAGCTCATTGAGCTTCGCTTGCAAAACAGCCACTTTGGTCAACAAACGATTCAGTAATTGGATTTGCTCCGCCGACAGCGATGGGGTAGCAGTTGTGATACCAAATCCAATCGTTGGCCAACTGATAACCAAAATGAGAGTTAAAATAACCAAAAGTTTCCTCTTCATGTTTATTTGATTTAGTAAACTTAGATTTATAATCTGGAACGGGATTGCCCCGACCATAAACATATTAGCATATTTTGAATCTCTCGACTACGACAATGGCTCAAAATTCCCAAATAAAAACAAAGCGGTTGATCGTTAACGCCCCCCTCCTCGGCCCGTCTCAAAATCCGCCACTTCGTCCGCGTCCGCAACACTCGATAATACGGTCGTGTGACATAACCCAGATAATCAATCCCCTGACGAAACTTGCGAATGATAATTTTATCATCGTGCAAATCAAGCTTGAGTTGCGAGTTAAGAAAAGATCGCAAAGGTAAAATCAATTTCTTCAAAACTTCAGAAGACTGGTCGACAAACAGAAAATCATCACAATAACGAAGATAGTATTTGGTCCTGAATTGATGTCTGACGAATTGGTCCAATTCACTTAAATAGATATTGGCGAAAATTTGACTGGTCACATTACCGAGTGGTAATCCCTTCCCGGGCACAGTTTCAAAACTGTTAATAATTTGTTCAAGAATCCTTAAAGTTTCTGGGCAACTAATCCTTCGTCGCAACAAATCCAGTAAAACATTCTGGTCGACCGAGTCGAAAAATTTCCTAATATCGCATTGCAGAACAAAAACTGGTTTCCGGAAGTTGCGGCTAGCTTTTCTGGCAAACCTCTCGAGCCGACATACCGCCCGATGTGTCCCCTTCTTTTTACGACAAGAATAGGAATCAAAAATGAAAGTTGGATCAAAAATCTGATACAATACTCGATAGACGGCCTGGTGTAAAACACGATCGCGCACCGAGGCCTTGTGAATTCGGCGCGGTTTAGGATCAGAAACTGAAAACAATTTATACGGATCGGGGGTATATTTATCGTCGATTAGCAACTGACGTAAATTCCATAAATTATCCTCAAGTGACCATTCAAATTTTTGAACATCCAGCTTCGATCGTTTTCCGCAGCGGAATTCGCGCCAAGCAGCAAGTAAATTTTCTAGCGAAATAATTTTATGAAAAATTTTCCCAGTAAGCCCCCCCCCCGACGGTTTTGATTTGTCGATTGTTCATCAGTTGAGAAAATTCTATCTCATTGTCTATCAAATCGGCAAAAAATTGCCGAAGCAGGAAAGGTTCGGTCTGTGGGCTAAGGTTGAGACGATAACCCTAGAAGTTTTGACCCTGTTGATCGAAGCCGGACTATTGTCAAAAATAAGCAAGCGGCCAATCCTTAAAAGAACAAGGATTAAAATTGAAACAAACAAACAATTAATCCGACTTGGGAATGAAGCTGGGATGATTGAAGATAAAATATATTTTGACCTACAAGAACGCTTGCAGGAAATATCAAGGATGTTAAACGGCTGGATCAAATATACACAAAAGGAGCCCTAGGGAGCTCCTAGCTGTGCGAAACTTCCAGACGACAACGCAAGCTGGCGTTCCGGTTCCTCGGGTTATACCAGCTCACGCCGACCCTACGATTGCCGCGGTTCCAGTTCACGCTCGGGACATCACCATCCAAATTGCGGGAACCTAATAATTATCTGATGCCGTCAAAATCACCGATGGTCTTTTAACAAAATCATCTGCGTTAACCGCTCCGTGGCGGCAAAGTTTGGGAGCATCCGCCAGAGGCAGAATCTCCGCGAGCACCAAACAAGCAGTTTCAATTTACTGTTGGCAAACTGTCACCCCGCCGGTGGCGGGACCAGCTGTATTAGCCGAGTTTAATTGTAAAAAAATAAACCACCCGCGGCAAGAGCCAAACGAGTGGTTGTAAAAGTAAAAGAAAAAAGGAACAAGGTTACAAAACTGCCAGACGACAACGCAAGCCGGCGTACCGGTGCCCCGGGCGAGCCCAGCCCACGCCGACCTTACGATGGCCGCGGCTCCAGCCCACGCCCGGGACATCACCAACCAAATGGCGGGAACCTGTGCAAAGGGTGACGTTATCATGGTCAAGGTGGTGACCAATGCGCGTGAATTCTTCATCGCCATGAATCAGTCGCTCGAGTAAGGTTTCGCCGGTTAGCTTCTTGGCCCAGACATCCTCGGCCGACAAATTGGCCATTTCCTCATCGGCCTCTTGACGATCACGCACCCAGATAGCGTAGGTTTCCGTTGGCATTCGATCGTTGTCGGTAACAACCCGATCAAGATCCTCGCGATAAAGCCACAGTTTATAATTCTTCCGACCAACCTCGACCATGCGGTTTAGTGTTAATCTTTGAGCCACGACGATCAGATGATCAAAACCATCTTGTTTGGCTGGGATTCTGACACTGCCGAGATCAAGAACGATGCCATGGTGATCGTGATAGTACTTCCGCCACAGCTCAAGTTTGGCGTCGATGAGGTTATTGACAGGATTCATCACGAGCGAATCTGGCATCAATGCTTTCCGTAAAACTCGCTTGAGTCCCGCTTGACCATCCACCCACTTCTGGCAACTTGCTGCATCCAAATCTCGCGGCAACTGTTCCACCACCGCAGCGACAAATTTCATATAGCTGCCTGGCATCGAGGATGTCCCATGTTTTCTCATGGTTGTTTCTCCGTTTCTGTTGTCAAAAAACTCTTGTTTCTAGCCCCGAGAACATCTCGAGACCAAAGACTAACCTGCCAGGAGCTTAGCAGATTATCGGTAAGTTGTCAAATCGCCCCAGGTGGGGCCGGTTTCAACCTTAACTGTGAAGAAGATCGGGGCAGTGACCACCTCTTCCATTTGTTTTTTAATCAACGGGATAATTTTGTCCGCCATCGACTCGGCGATCTCATAAAGCAATTCATCGTGGACTTGGAGTAGGAGGTGAGCCTGATCGACAAATTTCTCCCGCTTCAACATCTCGTCAACTTGAATGATCGCCAGCTTCACGATGTCTGCTGCCGTGCCTTGGAGTGGCGCGTTCATGGCCATTCTCTCGGCGGTGGCACGCACGAATTGAACCGGCGAGCGAAGTGCCGGCAAATAACGCCGACGACCAAACATCGTATCGGTGAACCCGCGCTTCGCCGCCTCAATCTTATTCGTTTCAAAATAATCACGGATCGTCGGAAAAGCTTCGAAGTAGCGGTTGTAAAAAGTCTGCGCCGTGGCTCGATCAGTTCCCAGATTTTGTTTAAGCGCATTCACGCCCATACCATAGATGATGCCGAAGTTGATCACCTTGGCCTCCCGGCGCATCTCCTTAGTCACTTCGCCGGGAGTGACGTTAAAAATGCGACTCGCCACTTGCGTGTGAATATCCCCGCCCTCTCGAAACATCCGCAAAAGCGCCGGGTCTTGAGACAAAACTGCGAGTGCCCGCATTTCAATTTGCGAATAGTCAAAAGCGGCAAAGAGGTACCCTGGCCGCGCTACGAAGGCACGACGAATCGCCGCACCACGCTTCTCATCGGCGGGGATATTTTGCAAATTAGGGTCGCGCGAAGCCATCCGCCCGGTGGTCGTCCCCGCTTGTTCGAGAGTGGTGTGGAGAGCACCATCGGTGTGAGCAAGCGGCGGGAAGGCATTGATGTAAGTCGAGAGCAATTTCTGCAATTCGCGATGCTCCAGAATATCCGCCACCACCGGATGAGCGTCACGCAATTTCAGAAGTTCTGACTCGCGCGTGGACCGCGCGCCGCCCGGCGTCTTCTTAAGCCCCTTGGCCGACAACTTAAGAGTGTCAAAAAGAATTTCGCCTAATTGCCGTGGCGAGTTGAGATTGAAAGTTTTCCCCACCGCTTGGAAAATTTTAGCCTCTAGCTCTTCAAGCTCTCGATGATATTCGATCGACAATTCCTTGAGCCTCACAACATCGAGGTGAATCCCCCGCTCGTGGACGGCAGCGAGAAGCGGGATAAGTGGATACTCGATCTTCTCATAGACCGAGCGCAGACCAGTCTGGTCGAGTTCGATTTCCAATTTCGCTCGAGCCTCGGTCACTGTGGCCACTCCAGTGAAACGACAAATGTCCTCAGCGGTCGGTGTGGTGAGATCAGAGTTGAGAAGCCAAAGCATAATTCCTGTCTTGGTAAGCAATCGCGAGTCAACTTCTTCTTTGACAACTCCCCCTTCCTCTCCTTTCTCCTCCTTATTTCCTTCTTCTTGATTAAGGTTCGCTAATCGCGTGCTAAGCGACCGGAAACCAAGTTGGGTAAAAAAATTATCAACCGCCGCGCTATCAAAAATCTCTGGCCAACTTTTAGCTGGTAAACTAAAAATAATTGGCGCGTCAAGACGAATTGTCGCTAGAGTTTTTGAAAATCTGGCTTCTTCTTCTCCCTCGCGAAGCAATTTGATCATTCGCTCTGATATTCCAGCTTCTTCTAACTTAGTCGACTCGCTAGCCAACACCTGATAGAGCTTCTCGATCGGACCAACCGTTTTTATAATCATCGTCGCCGTCTTCTCACCAATCCCCTGAATCCCGATAATGTTGTCCGACGGATCACCTCGCAAACCCTTCCAATCCGGCACATATTTTGGGGGGAAACCGAAACGCGCTATCACCGCTGGCTCGTCGTAGAGAATCGTCTCTTGGATTCCTTTCTTAAGGGTGTAGACTAGCACCCGATCATCGTCAACAAGTTGCAGAGTGTCGAGATCCCCCGAGGCAATCACCGTGCGAAGTTCAGAAACTTGTTTCGCTTTCGCCGTGATTGTGCCGATCACATCGTCGGCCTCGAAACCCGGGGCTTCATAAATGGGAATGCCAAAAGCCGAGAACAACTCGCGCGAGCGTTCAATCTGAGACACGAGTTCAGAATCAATCGGCTTGCGACCCGCTTTATAACCATCGTAAGCCGCCTTGCGAAAAGTGGTGTCGGGGAGATCATAACAGGCGGCAAGATAATCTGGTTTGAGATCTTTGATGATCTTAATGAGCATTGAGGCAAGACCGTAGAGTCCGCCAGTCGGCTCACCCTTACTCGAAGTGAAATTAGGGAGCGCGTGGTAGGCGCGATGAAGAATCGCGTGGACATCGAGGAGGACGAGGGTTTTGGTTTTGTTTGTGATTGACATTATCTAAATGTTAGCATGGAAACAATAATCGCAATTTGATTGCTTGACTTCTATAATTACAGGTATATACTTACTTTACATTCGGGATTGTCCCGCGGCCCCGCCAGTAATGGCGGGGAATATTTATTTATACAGCAAATGAAAACCGTCTTTCACTCGAAGAAAATCTTCATCGTCGAGTGTCCCCAATTTTGATGAGAGTCGACGAAAATCAATCGCCCTAGCTTGATGCAGACAAGCCATCATTTCTTTTTCTTGTTGTCTAATTTTTACATACCAAGTACCAGTTTTAATTTTGGTGGTAGTTGGGATAACAAAATAAAAACCATGCGCCAGTTTTTTAAAAATAATTACCGGTCGAGAAAATAGGTTATTCTTGCCATTAATTTCCGAGCCGACATTTTCGCCGACACTAGCCCACCAAATATCTCCCTGTGAGACAAGTGGCGGGTAATGTTTTTGATTATGCAACTTTTCTTTGAGTCCAAACCATTCCAGAAATTTTTTCATATTTTTAGTTTATCACATTTACCGTCTGCCGTATTGCCCTCCGCGCACGAAATTTGACAACTTTATGATAATATGTGAGCATGGTTAGTGGTTCTGTGGGATTGGTTAATCTGATCATCTCTGTGTTGGAGAAGATTGAAGAAAGTCAGCGCGCGCTGGCTCAAAACATAGACCTCTGGCAGGAGAAAAACAGTGGTTAAGAAGAACGGAAAAGACACTGGGAACAAGAACCCCCGCCCAATTCTGAAAATTGGCAAATGGATATCGGTGTTTAAGGTGTCACCAACAAAAATTTTAGTCACGTGCCAAGGGGGAGAAGAACTGACAATCGAAGAATGTCACCAAGGCTGTGCTGGAATCCAATTGTTCACTGACTCCTATGTCACACCAATTCAAATCAAGGAAAAAGGAATTGGCTGGCAAGTGCACAAATACTAACGAGAGACGCATTGGCGCTACCCCCATCAGGTGCGCGACCTTCAGGGACGCGCACCTTTTATTTTATTTTTCACCATAAATTATTTTCCGAGAATTTTCACCAACTACTTCAAATTTAATTTTTAAGATCGGAGAAGAAATAAGATCACCCACCCGCTCGGGCCACTCAATCAAGATTAAATTTCCTGGATTCACAACCAACTCATTCCAACCAAGATGGAGTAAATCATCAGCTTTATCCAACCGATAGCAATCAATGTGGACTAATTGAGTCCAAGGCGTAGCCTTGCCAGATGACAAGGCTACGCCTTTCGGCAACCGATAATTTTTCATAATCACAAACGTCGGACTCGTCACTCGCTCCTTGATACCAAGGATTTCTGCTACTGCTTGGGCGAAGATGGTTTTGCCGGAACCGAGGTCGCCACTTAAACTAACAACGGTGGTCCCTCGACGACGCTCGGAAGAGACTTCTTGTTTTGTTTTCACTAATTCGTCCAAGAAATTAGCGGCAATGGCTTTAGTTTCAGTCAAACTTTTGCTCAAGATTTCCATTGACCAATTTTAGCATAATGTGATAGACCTATAAGCAGAAAGGAGGATTTTGGTGATGAAGAATCCTGTGTGGCAGAGAGAAAGAGTAACGAAAAAGATTAGAAAACTTGGCTTTAGGTTGCAAGATTTCTGCGTCCGCAACAAACTTGGGACAACTAACACCCTCAACAGCGACCTCAATCATGGCCGGTTTCCCCGGGATATAGCGGAGAGACTGGCGAAGGGCCTTGGAATTTCTTTGGACCAACTCTTGGCAATGGGCGCAGTGATCATTAACCGAAAGGAAAGGAAATAGCGATGGGAAAAACTCAAACCAGACCTAGAATGTCCATGAAAGATTTTTGGAGAGAGCTTGCTCAACTTATTGATTTGCAGAACTGGGCAGTTGAACTGAACCATGGAGCAATCAACTTAATTCCACCCGAAGAACTCTGCTTGGGTTACCCCCTTGATCCAGTGCAAGCAATTGCCCACGCTAAATATCCAGAACTTGTCCTTCGAAGCTTGGGTGAGGATTGCCGGTTGATTGGTTTGCCATTGAAAGCTGGTGAGCGAATCACCAATAGCGCCGCCAGAAATTCCACGTCCCAATCAAGAACCAGACGGAAACTTCTCAAGGCATTAGGTCTTCGAGAATCAGAGAAATAATCCCCTCCCCGCACCGCCACCAATCAGTGGTCGGTGCGGGTTTTTTGTGTAAAAATTTTTAGTGACTGGAGTTATCACCAAGTCAACCTAGGCGCGATCGCAACGTTGTGCTAGGAATAGGAGGATGACGGTTACTTTCAACGAAGATCGACAAGGCAGACGTCTAGAAGAACTCCGGGGCAAGGAGGCCGAGGATCTCACCGCCCTGCTTGCCACCCGTCACCATCTCCCCTACCTCGACCTTTCTAAATTCTCTATTAATACCGACGCTCTCCGCCTGATCCCTGAATCAGACGCCCGCGCTGCGAGTATCGCCGCCTTCAATATCACAGGGAAAATCCTTAGTGTTGCAATTCTCACCCCCCAAAATCCCACCACCCAAAAGATAATCGCGGAACTCACAGACAAGGGCTTCGCTGTTACCCCCTATCTCAGTTCAGAGGCAAGCCTCGAGCGCGCTTTCGCACGCTACAGTGAAATATCGAGATCAACCCGGGCGACGGCCGGGGTAATTGATATTTCGAGTGAAGAAATTGAGAATTTTCTCAAAGAAATCGCTGACCTAGAAGAGGTTAAGCGCTGTTTTGCGAAAGAGAGCGATGTCGCGCTCGCGGAAGGCAGTATCACGGATGTTTTAGAAATTATTTTAGCCGGCGGAATTCTCGTTCAAGCGTCGGATATTCATCTCGAACCGGAAGCCGACGCGGTGCGGCTTCGTTACCGTCTCGACGGAGTGCTTCATGATATTACTTTTTTCAACTCCAAACTTTATCGGCAAATTCTCTCGCGAGTGAAGTTGGTCTCCGGCCTCAAACTCAATGTGTTGAAGACCGCTCAAGATGGTCGATTTAGCATCAAACTTTCGAAACAAGAAATCGAGGTGCGCACTTCTGTTCTCCCCGGCGCTTACGGCGAATCAACCGTTTTGAGAATCTTGAATCCAGAATCAATTCTGGTTGAACTTGAAGCGCTGGGGATTGAGCCAACCCTCTACCAAATTATCAATCAAGAAATTGCCAAACCAAATGGCCTGATTTTGCTCACGGGGCCGACAGGCGCGGGGAAGACAACCACCCTCTACGCCATCCTACGCCGAATCAATTCGACCGAAACAAAAATTATTACCATCGAAGATCCGATTGAATATCATCTCGAAGGCGTCAACCAAACGCAAGTAAATACCGGCAAAGATTACACCTTTCTCACCGGCTTGCGTTCGGCCCTGCGGCAAGATCCGGATGTCATCATGGTCGGTGAAATTCGCGATGCTGAAACCGCTAAAATTGCCGTCAACGCTTCCCTCACTGGTCACCTCGTTCTCTCCACCTTGCACACCAATAATGCCGCGGGCACAATCCCGCGGTTGATTGATCTCGAAGCGAATCCGAAGGTGCTGGATGCGGCGCTTAATATTACCATTGCCCAACGTCTCGTTCGCAAACTTTGTCCCGCCTGCAAACGACAGGTGACGCTAACCAAAAATGATCAACAACTTGTCGCTCGCGTGCTCGCCGGCATTAAACGCAAACGCCCGGCGCTAGCACCGGCGGAAATAACCGCGCCGATCGTTCTTTGGGAAGCGGTCGGCTGTCATCAGTGCCATGGCACCGGCTACCGCGGACGAATCGGCGTCTTCGAGGCCATTCTCTTGGACCAAAATATCGCCGAGCTCTTGATCAAAAATCCCAGCGAACGGGAGATCAAACGCGTAGCGATGACGCAAGAGATTCTTGACCTGCGCGAGGACGGTGTAACTAAGGCCCTGGCGGGCATCACTTCGCTCGGCGAGCTTAACCGGGTAATTGATATGAACGAAGAGTTCCTTTGACATTCGAGATTATAAACCTCTCAGCAATCCTTGAGATATGACATCTCAAGTTAGGTAACGGTTAGAGGATAGTCCCAGAGATTCGCCCGAAAGCAAAGTCCAGAGCGTCCTTGAACTGAAACCCGTTTAAACCCGTTAAAGTCTAGTTGCTGAGAGGTTTATGACCTCGAAATTGAGCCTGCCACGATGTTAGCATAAAAATATATTCATGTCAATAGCCACCGAAAAGACCCCTCAAAACGACTGGCTTCTCGATAGTGCCTTGCGCCCCAACGTTTGGGACGAGTATGTGGGCCAAACGAGCGTTAAAGAGAACTTGAAGATATTACTACAAGCGGCTAGGGAACGGCAACACCCCCCCGAGCACCTCCTTTTCTACGGCCCACCCGGATTGGGCAAGACCACTCTCGCCCACTTGATCGCCAAAGAGATGGCCGCCCAACTCAAAGTGACCTCGGGTCCAGCGATTGAAAAAGTTGGCGATCTCGCCTCAATCCTCACCAATCTATCGGCGGGAGATATCCTCTTTATTGATGAGGTTCATCGCTTAAACAAAATGATTGAGGAAGTGCTTTACCCCGCGATGGAATCCGGCACGCTTAATATTGTGATCGGCAAGGGTCCGGGCGCGCGAGTGATCCAACTCGATCTCCCCCCCTTCACCCTAATTGCCGCGACAACACGAATCGCTCTCCTTTCTTCCCCTCTCCGATCGCGTTTCTCAGGGGGCACCTTCCGACTCGACTTCTACACCACGCCGGAGATCGAGAAAATCGTAATCCGCTCGGCAAAAATTCTTGGGGTTCCGCTCGACAGCAAGGCCGGAGCGGCGATCGCGGAGCGGAGCCGCTTCACTCCACGGATCGCGAATCAACTACTGAAACGTTGCCGCGATTTCGCCCAAGTCCACAAACAACCACTTAATATCGAGGTGGTTAAAAAAACACTGGCCCTCCTTGGGGTTGACAATCTTGGTCTCTCGGCCGCCGATCGACGAATCATTGATATTCTAATTGAGAAATTCGGCGGCGGACCCGTCGGCCTAGGCACAATCGCGGCCGCGGCCGCGGAAGAAGAGGCGACCATCGCCGATGTCCACGAACCTTACTTACTCCAACTCGGCTTCCTCGAACGCACCCCCCGCGGCCGCCTCGCGACCCGTAAAGCCTATAGTCATCTCAGCAAACCCCTCCCCGCCGACCGGCAAGAGAAATTGATTTAGGTTCAAGACTAGGACAGAGACCTATTCGAGGACCTGTCGTTGGGTGAATAATGTCAGTAGTTTAGCATAAAGATCGTCCCGCCGGTAGTTAAAACGAAACTCACATTCTTTGAGATGAAGATAAAAAGTTTGTTTGTGGATGCCTCGAAACTTAGCTAGACGAACTTTGGCTAAGCCCCAAAAGT
>DATDVJ010000013.1:0-14241 GCA_036517595.1 Minisyncoccota bacterium | reverse complement strand
TTGGCGTTTTGTCACCGATGTTGATCTCCGACAACTTGAATATCGTTTGAACACACGGCCACGCAAACGACATGGCGGAAAAACTCCGCTTGAGGTATTATTCGAACGTACCGGTTGTGCACTTACTTATTGAATGTAGCTCGTGAAGTATTTGATGATGAGACAGAATGTGCTCTCCCTTACTGCGATGCCGCATCGCTCCCATGATCGCTCAATTGTGCGTCGAACCATGCATGGATTGCGGCGATCGTCTCAGCGTCGGTGCTTTGGAAATCAATCGCGGCTCCGTTTGATAGCTCGCGATACGTGACGGTCATTTTTTTGAAATTCTGTGTGAGCGTCGAAACCCCGGGCATATCCTCCCCATGCAATTGCGTTGGGTCGGAGAAATTGCCAGCGGAAAAATTCTGCACCTCCATCTGCAAGTGCATCCGGATAAGCGATAGATCGGCGTCTGATGCGTCCCGCACGACAACGCTTTGCGTACCACCGCTCTCGCTCTTTGTGAAGGCGTGGAGAGTTTTATTGAGATCAAACGGCATCACGAAAGACCCTTTCTCATGGATCATTTCTTGACGTATGCATAAACCAGACCCCCTCATCATGCCGCCGTCATACCTTTGATAAAATTCTTTCATGGGACCGTATTTCATAAAGATTTAGAAAAGCCCGCTTTTGGCCTTGACTTCATTCAAAACGGCTTGAAATTTCCCCGAAAAACAGCTGGCGAGCCCGCGCCGCGAGCTGACCTCTTCAAATTTGCATTTTCCCAATTGGCGGAGGGTAGAGGACTCGAACCCCTAAGCCCCTTGCGGAGCCCCAGTTTTCAAGACTGGTGCCTTACCATTCGGCGCAACCCTCCAGCTTCATCGTACCAAGGATTATCGAGAAAGCAATTGCGTGCTAGCATAACCTCATGCGCTTCCTCGGGATTGATTATGGGACGAAACGGATTGGACTTGCCCTCTCGGACGAGGCTGGACAGTTTGCCTATCCTCACGTGGTGCTCAAAAACATGGCTAAGACAATCGAGCAGATTGCGACAATTTGTCGTGGAGAAAAAGTGGGAGAGATCGTGATTGGTTGGTCGCTTGATTATCGTCGGCGAGAAAATTCATTGATGAAGCGAGTTCATAATTTCCGAATGGAACTTATGCGAACGACCGGACTTGTTGTGGCTCTCGAAGATGAAGTGTTGACCACGCGTGAAGCTGATCAAGAGATCGGACCCGACGACTTCACCGACGCCCGCGCCGCGGCCATCATCCTTCGCACTTACCTCGAGCATCGCAATACCCACCAATAGTTTTTCTCATGCCTCGCTTCGCGGTATACTATATCTTGATGAGTCGAGCTAGCTTTTTGCGTCTCTTTCCCACGCCTCGCTATTTGGCGATGTCTGTCGCCGGTCTCGACATCTCTGATCAATCAGTAAAGTTTATCAAGCTCTCCCTTCGGGGAGAAAAATTGATGATTGAAAGTTATGGCGAGAAACCAGTTCCTCTCGGGGCAATCGAATCTGGTTTAGTTCGTGATTCAGAAGCGTTGGCCCGGGTTCTCTTCGAGCTCAAAGAAGAATACCATTTAACTCAAATAGTGGCTTCAATGCCGGAGGAAGAGGCCTATATCGCTCGGCTTACTTTGCCGGCGCGGCGGGAGAGCGAATTGCGTGAGGCGGTGGAACTCCAGCTTGAGGAATATGTGCCACTACCACCCGGCGAAGCCATTTTTGACTATGAAGTTATTGAGCCACCGCCAACCGAGAATGGGAAGTATGAATTAGTTGTCTCGGCCCTACCGCGCCGAATCGTGACCAATTACACCGAAGTTTTTAAAAAAACAGGACTTCAAGCCGTGGCCTTTGAAGTTGAAGCTCACGCCATTGCTCGTTCTGTTATGCCGGTGGGCGAAGATCGTCTGACGATGATTGTCGATTTTGGTAAAACGAGAACCAGTTTCTTTATTGCCAGTGGTTGGTCAGTGGTTTTCACTGCTACGGCCAAGAGTATCGGTGGGGAAGATATTACCGTAGCGATCCAAAAGAGTCTTAATCTCTCTCGCGCCAAGGCCGAGGAACTTAAGGTTGAACAGGGGTTGCTCGGCACTCATAGCAATCGAGAACTTTTCTTCGCGATCATTCCTATTATTTCCGTTCTACGTGACGAGATCACCAAGCATCAGAGTTATTGGGAGACGCACCGCGATGATCACGGTCGTCTCGGTCGGCGGATTGAGGAGGTGATTATCTGTGGCGGGCAGGCCACCTTGCCCGGTTTAGTTGACCATTTGAATATGAGTTTAGATGTTCCTGTCGTGATTGGTAACCCATGGCAGAATCTCTTCTCGTTCGAAAAATATATTCCGCCAATCAATCTCAATCAGGCTCTTCGTTATACCACGGCGATCGGTCTTTCTCTCCGCACGCTCGCCCAATTCACATGATCAATCTTCTTCTCCCCGATGACCGCAAAATTGTTCGGGCCGCATATCGTCACCGCCTCTTCGTGGTTGGCGGGTTACTTACTTCTGGGCTAACTTTAATTGTCTTGATTATCTTTAGTTCCTTCACTTTTATTTTGTCTTTACGCCGGGATGAAGTTCTTGGGCAAACCACGTTGGCGCGTCAGCAATTTGCCAGCGACGAGCTTGACGCGGCCCAGAAATCAATCAACGAAATCAATGCTTCCCTCAAGACATTTGAGGCGCCGGCCACGAATGAGGCAGTTACCGCGGTTTATAAACGTTTGATTGATAAGCGAGTCCCAGGGATTCAGTTAACGCACTTGCAATTCTTGGCCGAGGATGGGGCCAGAGTAGAGATTGATGGCAAAAGCCCGACCCGAGATGATCTCCTTGCTTTTCTTGAAGCACTTCGAATTGACTCTTATTTCCAAAGTGTTGAATCGCCGGTAAAAAATATTATTCGCGACCGGAATATAGATTTCCATTTAACTGTGATGCTTTCACCAATAAAGTAATATGACCCGGATCAATAAAAGTAACGTCATTGTAATCTTGCTTAATCTTCTCGGATTAGCCGCAGTTGCTTTTTTGGGCCAACGACTTTACCGCGATGTCGATCAGGTGATCTCAACTTATCAAGAACTTTATACTGTAACGAGGGGGAAAGAGAATCTCGCGGTGGCGGAGAAAATAATTACAGAAACTGCCACCTCGCAAGCAACGATTAACGAGGCTTTTCTTAGGGGGGGCGATCTAATCTTGTTTATCAAGAAGCTTGAGAGTTTGGCCCAGACCGCGAGCGTGGAGCTTGATCTTGATGAACCCGAGTCGTTCGTTGACAAAGTTCCCGGCCTCAATTTAACTTTCCGCGCGACGGGGCCCTTCGTCGGACTTTATCATTTCTTAGCTTTGTTGGAAAATTTGCCTTATCGGATTGCTTGGCAATCGATTGATTGGTCGTTCAGTAGTGGGACAACTTGGTCTGGAGATTTCAATCTGACCATTGTGAGTTATACTAGATGACAATGTCACGCTTTAAATCATTGTTTCGCCAACGAATTCCCACTCGCCATTATCGCGATCGAAGGAGAAGCGACTTCCGTCCCGATCGGGATTGGCGGTTCTTGTTTGGCAGTTTCCTTATCTTGGCGATAATCATTTTCGTTGGGGCGGTGTCGCTCTATCGAGTGCTCGATAGCCTAGAGGTGATAAGTCAACAGCGAATGACCGCGACGGGGACCGTGCGACTCGATGAGATTGCGCTTAGCCGAGTGGTGACGGCGCTGGATGAGAAAAAAAATCAATTTGAAATTTTGTTGACGACGCCAATAATCATCGTTGACCCGTCACGGTAATTCTCCTATAGTGCAAACACCGCCCCCGTAGTTCAATGGATAGAACACCGGACTTCTAAGCCGGTTATGAGGGTTCGATTCCTTCCGGGGGCAAATGTGATATAGTGGGGGAAGAAAATTTTTTAATCCAATTCCAATATAGAAATCTAGAAAAAGCCCTAAAATATGGGCTTTTTCTGTTGCCACGATTTGACTTGACAAACGATTTGTTTTCTGCTATGCTTATTGTGTTATCAGAATGAATCTGGTAATCCCTGCTACGAGGGTTTCGTGGCAAATTCGTACCTTGAAAGGAGGATCCTATGGATCCCAAACGGCAGGGCGAAATCGCCCTCAAGCTGGTGAAGCACCTGTTGCGCAAGCGTGGCACTACGCTCTCGCAGGACAACATGCGCGAGTTCGGAAATGTCGCGAAAGCCATCGAGGTGCCTGTTGAGGAGCTGAAGCAGTTCGCCAAGCCCCTCATGCAGGAACTCCTCGACGAGTGTTTCTCCGCCAAGCAGTAGTCGGGAAACCAGGGTGGAGCTTCTAGCTCCCTAAAAGGGTAATTGCACCTCGCCGCCACAAGCGGACAAGGGCAGAACAAGAACCTCGCCCCGTTTTCCGGCAACACCGCCCCACTATTCCGAAGAATAGTGGGGCTTCTCTTTAATTTGTTGAAGAAATTTTAAAATTCATATAAGATTCGATTGTATTCGCTTAGCGAATTCTTGAATTGAATTGCCGCCAAAGAAAAACTTGAAATTGTTAAATCTTGCGGCAAAATGCGTTCGGACTAATTCAAGAATACTGCGTAATGGGCGCATAGCTCAGTCGGTAGAGCAACCCCTTTACACGGGGAAGGTCCTAGGTTCAAATCCTGGTGCGCCCATCACTTAAAATAAAGCATGGTTAAAGAAACCAAACATCAGATTCAAACCATTGGAATTATTATGGATGGCAATCGGCGGTGGGCCGAGCGGCAAGGTTTAGCTAAACTCGCTGGCCATCGTCGCGGAGCCGAGAAGCTCCGCGAAGTTCTCGAGTGGTCGCGAACAGCGGGGGTCGAAACCCTTATCGTCTATGCTTTTTCAACCGAGAATTGGCGTCGCGCTAAAACAGAAGTAAATTTTCTTTTCAAATTATTCCGCCGATTTCTGAAAACGGAAGTCGATTCTTTGATTGCTAACAAGACCATCTTCCGTTGCCTTGGAGATCGCGCGGCTCTGCCAACTGATTTGCAGTCAGATATTGCCCTGATGGAAGCGCGGACAAGTGGGCTCGGTCCACAAACCTTGGCCATCGCAGTATCTTATGGTGGCCGAGCCGAGATTGTGGCCGCGGCCAAAGTTTTTGCCAAGCGTTATCACGGCAAATTAGACACGGCCAGGGAAAGTGATTTCAGCCAGTGCCTCTTCACTTTCGGCTTGCCTGACCCCGATCTGATTATTCGAACTGGTGGTGAAGAGCGACTCTCTAATTTCTTACCCTGGCAATCAGTGTACAGCGAACTTTATTTCACACCGACATATTGGCCGGCACTGACGCATAAAGAATTCTTGGTGATCTTGAAGGAAGTCGCCGATCGCGATCGTCGTTTCGGTCGCTGAAGTTTTTATGCCTGTTTTAGTCGAACCCAAAATTATTTTCTCTGATGATCGATTACTTATTCTCGACAAGCCGTCGGGTTGGTTGACGCATCCGGCGGGGCGCGGCTCGCCTCAAGGTGAAACAGTGTCAATTACCGAATGGCTTATTGCCCACTTTCCACCGCTCGCCATGATTGGACCACCGGAACATCTCCAAGACGGAACCATGGTTCCACGGGCGGGGATTCTGCATCGTCTCGATCGTGAGACCAGCGGGGTTTTCGCGGTCGCCAAGAGTGCAGGAGCATTTACTTGGTTTACAAAATCTTTTCACGATCGAACAGTAGAAAAAGTCTATTTAGCCATCGTGAGTGGCGTGGTAAAAGCTGATTCCGGAGTTATTGATTTGCCAATCGGTCGAAGTCGGAAAGATCCGCGTCGGCGCGTGGCTCGTCCCGCTCGCCCCGAGATGGGAGAATCGCGCCCGGCGATCACCTATTTCCGAGTACTCGAAAGATTTCCGCACCATACCTATCTTGAGCTCAAACCGAAGACTGGCCGCACGCACCAAATTCGCGCTCACCTTAAAGCGATACAGACACCAATTCTCGGTGATCAACTCTATGGCCCTAAGAGAGCAGATGCCCCAATTGTTACCCGGATGATGCTTCACGCCTCTTCGCTTACCTTACCTCTGCTCGACGGTGGAGAGAAACGTTTCGAATCACTCCTGCCGGAAGATTTTCGCCGGACGCTTGATTATCTAAGGAGCTCATGTTAAGGTGTCCGCCATGTCAGATAACAGCGAAACTTTTTCACCAATAGATATCTCCGCTCGCCGGGCGCTCGACTTCCGTCCCGGGCACACGGTGCGAGTTTGGCAGAAAATCAAGGAGGGCGACAAAGTTCGCCTTCAATCTTTCGAAGGGTTGGTGATCGCGCGGCGGCACGGGGCCGAACCTGGAGCCACTTTCACGGTACGCCGGATTGCGAGCGGTGTTGGCACCGAGAAAACCTTCCCGCTCTTCTCGCCAAACATTGATCGGATTGAACTCATTCGCCGGGCCAAGGTTCGCCGCGCCAAGCTTTTCTATATTCGAGATAAAACAGCGCGCGATATCCGTCGCCGAACCAGACATGCGGTTATGGCCGATCTCGCGCCGGCTGTTCCTGATATTACTCCTTCTCCCGAAACCGAGGCCGTGGTATAAAAAGAGTGGTGCAAGATTGCTCGGGTGGCGAAATTAGCAGACGCACTACCTTGAGGTGGTAGCGCCCTTCGGGGCGTGCAGGTGCAACTCCTGTCCCGAGCATCGATTTCCTTTTTCTTGTCTAGGTGCTATCTTGGGCAAAGAAAGGAGGCGGATGATGGTTGTTAAACCGTTTGTTCTGTACAATGTTTACGCTGTGGATGAGATCGGTCGGCGCTTGATCGCTCGGTCTCGGGCCGTGTCGCCAGAGAAAGCGGCTAATAATGTCCGTTTCCGATTCTGGGTGGAAACTCCCACGACTGAAATTGGGGTGACCCTTGTCGCCGAAGTGGTTACCAATGTCCCGGTAGTTAAACCAAAACCGCGAATCTCTATTAGCCACAAGCATGATCGGCGACTGGTTTGGCGCGACATGCTCCGTTCCAAACCAGTCTTCTGATTTGGGCGTCCACAAGCGGGCCGTCCTTTTCCTTGCTATACTTATGAGTAATGAAAGATGAAGAAAATCGACTGAACGCCATCCTTTCCTCAATGGCCGAGGGTCTAGTGGCGATCGACAATGATCGAAAGGTGATTCTAATGAATCAGGCCGCCGGTATTCTTTTGCGGACGGCACCACCGGAGGCCACCGGGCGCGATGTGCGCGAGATCCTAATGTTTTCCCGCGAGGGCAAAGAGCTCGCCTTCGAGGAAGTGCCGATCGAGCGAGCGATGACCGAACGCAATATTATCTCTACCAGTTTGCTTGACAACTTATCGGTTCGGGCTAAAAACGGCCAACTTTTCCCTGTCGCCATGATGGTGGCGCCCCTACTCACTGGCGGTGAGGGCGATGTATCCGGAGCAATCATTCTCTTTCGTGACATCACTAAAGAGCGGGAGATTGATCAGGCGAAAACGGAATTGGTTTCACTCGCTTCCCATCAACTGCGCACCCCGCTCTCGGCCATCAATTGGTATGCGGAGATGTTGATTGGGCAAGAGGTGGGCACACTCACCGACAAGCAACGCGAGTATCTCCAGAATCTGGCTGATGCGAATCACCGAATGATTGATCTCGTTAATTCTCTCCTTAACGTCTCGAGGATTGATTTGGGCACTTTCGCCATTGAGCCAACGCCAATTGATTTCGCCTCGATTGGCCGAAGTGTTCTGGCTGAACTCGAACCGCAAGTGGTGGCTAAGCATCTTAAGGTGACGGTTAATCATGATCCAAACTTGCCTTCAGTCAGCGCCGATCCGAAATTAGTCAGGATAATTTTTCAGAACCTTCTCTCCAACGCGGTTAAGTATACGCCGCCGCAAGGGGAAGTTAAACTTTCGATCTCGCTTATGTCGCCAAACTTAATCATCACCATCTCGGACACCGGTTATGGAATTCCGGCGGCCGCGCAGGGGAAGATGTTTACAAAACTCTTCCGGGCCGATAATATCAAGGCTAAAGAAGCCGAAGGCACCGGCCTCGGCCTCTACATCGTCAAATCGATTCTCGATGTTTCCGGTGGGAGAATTGAGTTTGATTCACTGGAGGGGAAGGGGACAACCTTCCGAGTATTTATGCCTCTGTCGGGGATGAAAAAGCGGTCGGGCGATAAGGGGTTAACTTAACTATGGCTGAAGCAATAACAAAAGGTAAAATAGTTTTATTGGCCGAGGACGACAAATTCCTTTCGACGGCGATGGGGGATAAGCTCGTCCGAGAGGGGTTTACGGTTATCAGGACAATGAGTGGGGTTGAGGCGGTCGAACAGGCTAAGGCTGAACACCCTGATCTTATCTTACTTGATATTATCATGCCACAGAAAACTGGTTTTGAAGTTTTGAGCGAACTCCGGCTTGATGAAACCACACGCAATATCCCAGTTATTATTCTATCTAACTTGGGGCAAGAGGCGGATATCAAGAGGGCTCGTGACCTTGGCGCGATAGATTATTTGGTCAAGTCTGATGTAGAAATGAAGACGGTCGTGGCAAAAATTAAAGAGACGCTGGCCCGGAAGACCATTTGACAATATGGATATCTCGACGGAAAAGTTTAAAGAACTTCTCGTTCCACCCGGGCATATCTCACTCAACCAATTCGAGACGGCGGTCGGCGAGAGTGACGCGAAGCATCTCCCGCTCTGGTCGGTGCTCATTGAGCGTGATCTTATTCGCGATAACGAGCTAGCTCAATTGGTGGCCGAGGCCTATGATCTTCGTCGTCTCGACCTCCGGCGCGAAAAAATTAATTCGCGGATACTCGGTTTGATACCAGAACTGGTAGCCCGGAAACGGGGCGTGATTGCGGTGAATCGCACGGCCGAAGGGATCAAGGTTGGACTAACCGACCCCTTTGACCTCGCCACCATTCACTTCCTAGAGAAACGCTTGGGTGATCGAATTATTCCTTTCTTGATTACCACTCGGGATCTCGAGGAGGCTTTAACACAATACCGCGGCAGTCTGAAACAAGAGTTTGAAATCACCCTCGTTCACCTCCACGATCAGAGTCGGTCAACCGACGATCGGAATGCCGATACGATCAAGCTGGTGGACTTGCTTCTTCGTTACGGCCAACAGAATAAAGCGTCAGACATTCATATTGAACCTTATCGTCAGCGAGTGCTGGTGCGTTTTCGGATTGATGGGGTGATGCACGATGTACTCGAGTTGCCCAAGGATCTCTCGGAGGTGATTCTAACGCGGCTCAAAATTCTGGCGAAGATGCGCACCGATGAGCATCGCGCCGCGCAAGACGGGAAACTCCAATTCACTATCAATAATGAGGTTGTGGATGTCCGCGTCTCGATCTTACCGGTAACGGAGGGGGAGAATGCCGTGCTTCGCTTGCTCTCCGAGCAGAGTCGGAAGTTCAGTCTCACCGATCTCGGGCTCTCGCCGCTTGACCTGGAGATTGTAAAGCGGGCGATTGATAATCCGCACGGGATGATTCTCGTCACCGGTCCGACGGGTTCGGGCAAAACGACGACCGTCTACGCGGTGGTAAAAATTTTAAATACTCGGGATGTCCATATTGCCACCATTGAGGATCCGGTGGAGTATGACATTGAAGGCATTAGTCAGATCCAGGTTAATCCTAAAGCCAACTTAACCTTTGGGAGCGGTCTCCGCTCAATTGTTCGTCAAGATCCAGACATCATTGTGGTCGGTGAGATTCGCGATGAAGAGACAGCGAGTATCGCTGTCAATTCAGCGATGACCGGGCATCTCGTTCTCTCCACGCTCCATGCCAACGATGCGGCGACTACACTCCCGCGCCTGCTCGATATGGGGATTGAACCGTTTCTGGTCGCTTCGACGGTCAACGCGGTGATTGCCCAACGGCTGGTGCGAAAGATTTGCGATCGGTGTCGCGTGTCGGTGTCGCCGACTGACGAGATGAAGAAATTAATTAATCGTGAACCGGAACTCAAAGCACTCTTTAAACAACGCGGTTACGCGACGGCTGCGAAACTCACTTTCTATCGCGGCGAGGGTTGCGAAGTTTGCAGTCACACCGGCTACCAAGGTCGGATCGGTATTTTCGAAGTGCTCGAGATGACGGAATCAATTAAATCACTCGTGGTTACTCGAGCGGCATCAGGAGAGATTGTGAAAGCCGCTCGTACTCCGTTGACGGCCGGTGCGCGCACTAATCAAAAACCGATGACGACCATGCTTGAAGATGGTCTGGATAAAGTTTTAAGTGGCCTCACCACCCTCGATGAAGTACTTCGGGTAACTAAAATTTAGATAATTATTTATGACCAATTCTAAAAAATTCTTGATTGCGGGGTGGAGTTTGTATCTGATTTTCATAATTATTGGTTTTCTTGTTAATGAACGCGGTGGTGGGTATTATGGACAAGCAATTCCTCTCATCATCATTTTAATTTTTGCTTTGGGAACTATTTTTCTATTAGTTGGTTTTAAGAGAAATATTAGTAGGGCCGTGTTTATTGTTGGGATTATTATTATTTTAGGCATATTGCTTAACAGCAATGGTCACCCAAAATGTTACGATTGCCAGACTAAAGCATTTCTTGCATCTATCAGGTCTCAAGCCGAATTATTTTATGATGACAATGGAGAAAGTTATGGAAAACAGTCGCAATCTTGTGACGACAAAAAATCTATTTTTGGAGATCTGGCGATGGCAAATTTAGTAAAAGCCATAAATGAATCATCAAAACATCAAGCGGCTTGTTTTTCTAATCCAGAGGCTTGGGCGGTATCAATCGAGTTGAGAAGTGGAACAGGATATTTCTGTAGTGACAGCTCTGGTTTTGTTGGTAATGTCACTGGGAATATCACTAGCCCCAGTTGTGCATCGGTGAAAGTTGAAACTAATCGACAGTAAAATATTACCTTGTTACCGGGTTGTTGATTGTGATAAGATATAAGTATGGAATTTCTTAATGTAATTATCGCCATCGGAGTTGCTACCACTGTTGGCGGTCTTATTTACATTGGCCGCAAATTACAAATTCTTGATGATCTCAAGATCGTCACAGACAAAGTAAAAGGAAACTTAAAAGTAATTAGTGATTTTCTGATTCGTGATAATAAAAACTTTGATTCTTCAGAATTGCAAGTGCTTAGCCCTTTCACTCTTACTGCTGTAGGGGAGAACTTTATTAAAAAGATTGGTTTCCAAAATGTGTTTAATGAACACAAGGAAGATTTTCTCCGCTGTATTGAAAGTGAAAAACCTAAACTAAAATATGATGTTGAAACGGCGGCGATGAAGTCCATATCTATGTTGTATGATAAGGAATATATGAATTTTCTTAAAGTATTTTTCTATAACAATCCCAAACGCAGTATGGAGAACACCGCTCCAACCCTTGGGGTGTATGTGCGCGACAAATACTTATCGGAACATCCAGAAATTACTCAATAATGGCACCCAGAGGTCTTAAACGAGAAGTGAATATCGGGGGCGCGGGGCTCACGCAACAGGTGTTGTTTGCCAAGCATCTGGCGGTGATGCTCGGAGCGGGACTCCATTTGACCGAAGCTCTCGCGGTGTCAATCGAGTCAGCCACTGGCCGTTTGAAGCATGCCCTTACGGTAGTGGCGCAGGCGGTGGAGTCCGGGGCGGCGCTTTCCACCGCGCTTGGTGATCACTCACACATTTTCCCGGCGCTTCTAACTAATGCTGTTTATGCCGGCGAACGGTCGGGGAATCTCGCCATCAATCTCACTGCCGCCGCTCGGGCGCTTGATAAAGAACGGTTACTCCTCGCTAAAGTTAAGGGCGCTCTCATTTATCCAGCGACAGTGCTCATCGCCGCTTTTCTCTTGGGGTTAGGCTTGGTCTTCTTCGTCTTGCCGAAAATTACACCACTCTTCCGCGGTCTCAATATCGAACTTCCGTGGACGACCCGAGCCCTGATTGCTCTCGCTGATCTCGTTGACCAACATGGACTTATTTTGTTTATCAGCATTGTTGGGGGTCTCACGGCCGTAATAATTCTTGCCCAGCGTCACTTCACTCGGCCGCTCACACATTGGCTCCTCCTCCATCTCCCCGGACTAAAACCGATTGTCCGCCACACCAATCTTGCTCGTTTCAGCGGTGCCTTGGGGCTTCTCTTGAAGAGCGGAGTGACGGTTAATGAAGCGCTTGATATCACCGAGCGAACTTTGAGCAATTATTATTACGCCCGCGCCCTCCATCAAGTGGCGACCGGTGTCTCGCAGGGGACCAAGCTGGCTGATAACCTCGAACGCTTTCCAACCCTTTTCCCGTCGCTCCTCACGCGCCTGGTGCGTGTCGGCGAAGTCTCGGGCAAATTCGAAGACACCTTTTTCTACCTTGCCGATTTCTACGAGGGTGAAGTTGATAGCGCGACCAAATCTCTTTCCACGGCCCTCGAACCGATCCTTCTTCTTTTCATCGGCCTCATTGTTGCCCTCCTCGCTCTCTCGATCATCACGCCGATCTATCAGATCACCGGCAATGTGGGGCGGTGAAATTTAGTTCACGGGAACGGAGTGATTTTTGATCCAAGTAGATATTTTAAGTAGATCATATTTTGCCAAGGCTTCGAGGGCTGGTCGGTATTTCTCAATAAAAGAGTTAGTCCAATCAATAATTTCTACCCGTTCATTTTTTAATAATTTTTGAAACATAACATCGATTTTAGGTTTATTGCAATAAGTGTCAACCACGCTCGTGTGTATAACTTTTATTTAACCCTGTGTTATACTTAATGCAATGATTTCTCGCCACACTTACCCCCTTTTGTGTTTGGTGGTGTTGATTGGAGTATTCACTCAAGTTGAACCTGTTTTATCTTATGTGGTCACAACTACCCCAGCCACTTCATCATCTAAAACCCTAGTTTCAGAGAGAGAGAGAGAGAGAGTACTACTCGCCAATATCTTGATAACTTAAATACGCAAGTTACAACGCTGACAGCGAAAGTGAGTCGAGGGAGTGTGACTGAACGCGAGGTCGCGAAGGTGGCGTTGCGCACCATTCTCACTGATCGGAAACGAGAGATGGTTACTCTTGCCCGGCAGTCGCCGACCCTTTTTTTAACTCTAGTGATATCTGACCCCGATCGTCTGGCTCTTGAGCTGGAGTTGCAGGCGTTGGTTGAAAAAAAAGTATCAATTCAAGGCAAGATCGAGGTTTGGCATGTTGATGATTTTGAATATCCAGAGAATTCTCGTTATAACTATGGCATTCTTCAGGGTGAGAAACGGATTGATTTTTATCCCACCGAACAAATTAGCCTCCGCTCGGGGGCCGAAGTTGCAGTTACCGCTTATCTTTTAGAAAACAGCGCTATCGCTGATACTGCTCAAATCGGCAATTTCTCAGTTGTTGCCGTTGCGCCACCGATCGAGGCTACCGGTGATCAAAAAACCTTAGTTCTTTTAGTGAGTTTTCTGGATTCTCCCCCAGATCCTTTTACTAAAGAGCAAGCTTACAATCTGGTCTTCAATGATTCAGCCCAAGCTCTCTATAAAGAACAATCTTATAACCGAATTTCTTTTTCTGGCGCTGTTTTCGGTTGGTTTAAATTACCCCGTAACGGGATGCTAGATATTGGTTGTCTTTACCCCCAAATAGGGTATGAGGGGGATGAAGCCGCGGAATTAAACGATTTAGTTTTGCAGAATGTTTCTGATCTTTCACAATACAGTCGGATTGTTATTTTGCCCAATCATCCTTGCATGGGCGGAGCGTCGCAGGTTGGTAAAAGTTCTAAATTTATTGGCGGTCAAGAGTACCAGATGTCAGGATCTTATGTTGGACTCTATAGATTTAATGAATCACCGCCTCCGAATTCTGATCAACCTCCATTTTTGAATTGGACACTCTTCGATTACTCATTAAGTCATGAATTGGGACACGCCTTAGGTTTAGAGCACGCTAATGGCTATGATTGTCCGGGTGGCGGTTTTTCTCCTACTGTGTGTCTACATAAAGAATATGGCAACTATTTCGACAACATGGGTTTCATGAAGCAGTCCTTGCATGTTAACGGTTTCTATAAATATCTATGGTTCAAGACTAGCATAGCTCTCCGCAGGAGCTACAATAGTCTTGTATGGCAACACGAAAAAGGTATTTGGCCCGTTCCAAAGTTTCCAACGCCCACTGCCGTGAATTTTTGAGATATTTCGCTCTTGATCTAACGGCGA
>DATDVJ010000012.1:0-3359 GCA_036517595.1 Minisyncoccota bacterium | reverse complement strand
TCTTCCGGCAATTTGCGCATTTCAATCGGCCATCGGCAGTTTTCCAGAATCTATTTTTCAAACAACTCGGGCACTTTTTCTTTCTCTGTTTCATGCTAGAATACTAGCATTCGCAGGTCCGTTATTTAGACTTTACCCTATAGTTTAAGAGGTGTAAAATGTTTACGATCGTTACAATTTTACACCAAACTAAAAACGGATAAAAACCCCCGTTCGATTGAGACGGGGGCGAGGAAACGATGCTCTAAACTTTTTCCTACAGGATACGGAATCGAAACAGAGCATCGTAGATAAACATCCCGACAATAAAAATAATCACCAGGGCGAAATTGATTGGAGTGATCACCAGCCAAACAATCGGTGCCCAGAGGAAGACGCGAGTCCAAAAGCGCCAAGAGCTTACTGTCCGAGGATTGGGGCTCGGTTCCATAAACCAGATGAAAGTTGAAGCCCAGATCCAATCAAAGGTCGGCATTAGCGTCAGTGACATTAAAGATCTCCTTTCTCAAATTAGTATTACCCTAATTTAAATACCAGTCAATACTTTTGTGCAATGCCTAGGGCGGGAGTTGAACCCACACGGGCTTTCGCCCACAACATTTTAAGTGTTGCGTGTATACCAATTTCACCACCTAGGCGTATATTTTTTGTTCCTTCCTCGGTGTGTCGGTTTCAGACTATGACAATTTGGACAAAGGACTCGGAGATTATTCAATCGGTTGTCATGTCTGTTTCCGTTGATATGGTCCAATTCCAGAGGAAGGTAGCCGTCCTTGGTTGTTTTTGCCCATCTACATTCTTCACAATATTTCGTTTTAAGTCCAGAGGAAAACAATCGTTGTTTTAATTTGTAACTTTGGAAGTTGCTATTTTTTACTAGAATCTTTCTCAGTGGGATAATTGGTTTCCCAATACCCTTCAACCCTTTGTTCCAAGCCTTGCCTTTGAAATGATTAGTTTTTAATCCAGACTCCTTAATATATTTTTTAACTTGCTCATAATTTCCTCCGGCTTGCCTTAACCCAATAAAGCCTAGAACTTGCCTAAAGCTAGTTGACTTTTGCACTGCTTTTCGCAAGTTAGCTTGAGTCCATGATCTTTTTTTCACACACTGATTATATCAAACATAACACGCGCTAGCGAGGGTGTTTTTTGAGAGTTCCATTTTCAAACTTTGTCAGAAGGTGCGGGCGGGAATCGAACCCGCGTATTGCGGTTTTGCAGACCGCTGTGTTACCACTTCACCACCGCACCAAATAATAGTCTTGTCCGCCCAGAGGGATTTGCACCCCCGACCGTCTGCTTAAGAGGCAGCTGCTCTGCTAGCTGAGCTATGGGCGGTTTCGGCAAACCTTATTATATCAAAGCGGGGGACTCATCGAGGGCGAAGTTGACATGGGTAAGAGAACTCCCGCGCAAGCGCTCGTCGAGGAAGTCTCGAAGTTCGCGGCGCCATTTTTTCACCTCGACGAGCGTCTGGCCTGCAGCTGACTCGGGGTAAACAGTTAAGAAAATTATCGCACTGTGATGGGCTCGATCTAAGCGCGCACCGCTCACGGTGACCAAATTCCTGTCCCGGCGCCGCCCGAGAAATTCCGCTGTCAGGCGAGCCACCGATTCAGTTAATCGTTCCGTGTGGTGCAGGCGCATTATTCCATCCTACCCTAGCGTTTCCCGCGTGTGAAGATGAGCAGAGTATCGCCCGGGGCGATAGTAATCTTCGATTCTACCAGAGCGCCAAACTGTTGTCCTTCCTCAATTCTCTTGACCGATAATTTCTGTTGCTTGAGTTCTACGAGTTCGCCTTCTCCAAGAGGGGTGCCGCGGCGAATAATTCTCACGCGATGTCGATCGGCGACATAACCTTGGCTAACCGACGCCCCGATAACTTGCCGATTTTTCTCGTGGCTAAATATCTTGATCACACGCATCTCACCGATTGTTTCTTCTATCTCAATCACTGGTGTTTGCCGAGCGATTTCTTCAGCCAACCACTCGGTTAACTTATAGATGATCTCGAAGGTTTGAATTGTCATCCCATGCTTTTCGGCGATCTCAACTGCTCCTTTTTCCACCCGAACATTGAATCCAATAATGGTTGCCGGTGGTGTTCCGGCCCCCAACTTCACATCGTTCTCGACAATCTGCCCGATGCCGGTGTTGATAATCGAGATTTTTATTGTTTCAGTTCCCAATTTGCCAACCTCTTTTTTCATGGCTTCAAGCGAGCCGACGTTATCGGCCTTGAGGATGAGTGGGAAGATAATAACTCCCGCCGCGTGATTCTTGGCCTCGGCTCCAATCTTCTCTTCCGTTGCGGTTGATTCTTGAGCCAGTGTTTCGGCGGACTTCTTGTCTTTTGTTACCGTGAAGACGACACCAGCCGGCGGCACTTCCGATAGGCCGAGGATAATCGCTGGACTCGAGGCCTCCAGTTGAACAACGTTCTCGCCCCGAAAATTCTCCAACTTCTTGATTCGGCCGATAATCTTACCGACAACAAGGAAGTTGCCAAGCTCGATGGCTCCATCCTTCACGATCAGGATTGTCGTTACTCCAACCTTTGGCTGGTGAGCGGCCTCGAGCACAAAACCAGTCGCTGGTTTTGTGGGGTTGGTCTTAAATTCAGCGAGTTCAGCCATGAGGAGGATAAGGTCAAGTAGTTCAGGGATACCCTCGCCCGTTTTAGCTGAGATCGGGAGACAAGGAACTTCTCCACCATAACCCTCGACGAGGATGCTATTCTCGGTCAGACTTTGTTTTGTTCGCTCGACATTAGCCGTTGGTCGATCGATCTTATTGATCGCGATGAGATAGGGGAGGTGGGCGGCAGTGACAGCGTTGATTGCTTCCAATGTTTGAGCCTTCACTCCCTCTTCAGCCGAAATTACAACAATGGCGAGGTCGGCGATTTTGGTGCTTCGCTCGCGAATATCAGAGAAGGCCTCGTGCCCGGGCGTGTCGAGAAAGGTGATAATTTCCTCTGGCCCACGGTCTCGTCGGTGTTTGACTTCATAAGCCCCGACCCGTTGTGTAATACCACCGACTTCGTTTCTGGTCAGTTCCGATTCTGTTTCGATTACACTCTTTTTTCTAATGTAATCGAGGAGGGTTGATTTGCCGTGATCAATATGGCCGACAACGGTTATAACTGGCGGACGAGGTTTTATCATGTTTCGGATTATACCGAAAGGGGGCGCTTTTGCAAAACTTTGGCACTTGGTTAAAATGGAGAAGATGCGTAAAAGAAACGAGCGTAAGAGGAGGATAATAAATCTTGATGCCGCGGCCGGGGATAATAATCCCTCGAGTCTTCATGCGGCCGGCGTGGCCGCCGCGCATTCGTTGGAAGAGGCGCG
>DATDVJ010000011.1:0-38104 GCA_036517595.1 Minisyncoccota bacterium | reverse complement strand
CGCTCGGTCATCGATGACTACATGACCTTCCTCGGTTACCAAGCCTCGCGTGATGCTTCAATTGCTTCCACGACCGTTCTGACGAATGGCACCGCCATTGGCAAGAATGCTCGAGTCGGGATTTCTAACGCCATTGTTCTTGGTGGTACCGGCGTTGATACTGTGAATGTTGGCATCGGCACCACCACGCCTCATTGGACTTTACAAATAGCTTCTTCTACGGCACCGCAACTCACTCTCACCGCTGGAATTACTGATAGTCATTGGTCCTTCCGTAATATGGGTGGGACTTTAGTGATTGGCACTTCTTCGCCAACTACTTTTGCCACCAGCACTTCCCCCCAAATTCAGATTGCTAGCACCGGCTTCGGCACCACCACTCTTTCTGGCCTCACTATCACTGGTTCAGCTACCAGTACTTCCAATGTTGGTTTCAATCTAACAAGTGGGTGTTTCGCCATCAATGACACTTGTATCGGTGGCGGTGGCGGTGCTTCCAACTGGACGGATGGGGGGATTTACCTCACGCCGCTCACGGCCACCGACGGCATTTTGATCAACGCCGCCACCTCGACCATCACCAATCTCACCCTGGTCAATGCGACGAGCACGAATGCGACGACGACCGGTAGCTTCGTCCTCTCCGGTGGTCGGGTGACTTTCAGTGTCATTGCGACGACGACGATTCCCAACAATTCTCCCTTCGCCTGGACGATTGCGACGACGACGGGGGTGGCGAGTAGCACTCTTTTCAGAATTGATACCACCAGTGGTTCCGAGCGGGTGACGGTCGGCAGTGGCTACAGCTCGGATGTGATTATTGGTTCTCTTGGCGGGACTTCCAATCTTATCTTCGAGGAGTCGGCGACTATCCATGGTCAAGGGACCAATACTCTGACCTTCGGCACAACCGGCGACAAGATCAACTTTGCCGTCAACACTGGTTTCGGCTCAAGCACACCGTGGAAGACACTCTCGGTGAATGGTTCAGTGGCTATTGCTAACTTGAGCGTCACCGAAGGCACCTTCCACACCCTCTGCATTGACCCCACCACCTTCAATGTGATTCAAGACAACGACGATGCCTGCACCTCTTCCTCTCTGCGTTACAAGCACGATGTTCAACCCCTCAACATCGACAGTTTAGACATCATTAACTCCCTCAAACCCTCAGCTTACGTCTATAATGATAAGAGCTTCAAGAACGAAATTTATTGGGGTTTCATTGCTGAAGATATGGCTCTCACTGACTTACAGTTTGGCACTAATCTGACGGATATTAATTCAGACGGTTTACCCCAAGACTACTACCAACGGGCGGTGCTCGCGGTGACGGTTGATGCCCTCCAAGAGCTTGATTACAAGCTTGAGTCTCTGGCCACTTCTACTTCATCAACGCAAGCGACTTCTACTTCCACCTTCGCTACTCGCTTCTTTAGTAATTTTTACACTAACATTGTAAAGTGGTTGGCAGAAGCGGGGAACGGGATCGGTGATATATTTGCCAACACTTTCCGAGCCAAAGAGAAAATTTGTGTCGATGACCAATGTTTAACTAAAGATGACATCCGGTCGCTACTCGATCTCTCGCGTCGAGGGGTGGCGACACCGACGCTGATAAACACTAGCGTTCCACCACCACTTTTACCCCCGCCTTCTACACTCCCGCTGATCGCCACCAGCACGACACCGAACATCATTGCTACCACCACCGAAACTATTACTCCTTCTCCAATTCCAGAAGCCACAACCACACCCGCAACTCCAGTGGCGACGACAACCGAACCGGAAATTATCCCCACCCCCCTAGACGATTCACAGAGTGAATCGTCGGCTATAGCCGATGGCTCGCCCGACGACATGTCTAGGGGCGAACAGTCTACGGAGCAGACTATTATAGCCGAACCAGTAGCGGTGACTGACGAAGCCCCGACTTTGCCAGTCGAGGATGAGGTTGAGTCTGCACTCGAACCAGCCCAAGAACCATAAATTTGACTTAATATATGGTTTGATATACCATAAATTCAATGATATTTCAGAGAAAACAGGATATTAAGAGCCAATTAGAGCCCAAAAGGGTTTTGCTTATTTATGGCCCAAGACGGGTTGGCAAAACCACTATGCTCGAAGCATACTTGAAAGGGGTATCTGGAAAGAAAGTATATTATGGGACCGGGGATGATGCTCGATTGCATGAAATTTTCAAGCCCCAATACCGGAAAGAAATCCTTGATTTTGCTCGCCCGTATGACATTATTGCTCTTGACGAAGCCCAATATATTCCGAACATTGGAATTGGTGCCAAAATGATGATTGATGCCTTTCCGGAGAAAAACATAATTTTGACTGGTTCATCGTCGCTTAATCTCTCCAATAAAATCGGCGAACCATTGACCGGTCGCCATTTTACTCTTACTCTTTTGCCGTTGTCTCAAAGGGAGATGAACGGAAGTAAGTTTGAACTAAAAAACAATCTTGAAGATTTTCTTCTCTATGGTTCATACCCGGAAGTTTTGAGTGAACCTGATACCCAAAGAAAAATCAAACTATTGAATGAAATAGTGTCCTCGTACCTGTTCAAGGATGTGCTAATGTTAGAGACGATCCGTTACCCCGATCTCTTGAGGGATGTTCTGAAATGCCTAGCTTTTCAGGTGGGGAATGAAGTCTCTCTCAATGAAATTGCCGTAACCGTCAAGACCGATGTCAAAACTGTTGGCCGATATGTAGATTTGCTTGAGAAAATGTTTATCATCAAAAAGGTTAGAGGTTTTAGTCGGAATTTGCGTAATGAAATATCAAAAAAGTCTAAATATTATTTTCTTGACACTGGTATTCGCAATGCCGTTATTTCTCAATTCAATGGGCTTAGTTCACGTAATGATATCGGGGCTCTTTGGGAAAACTTTATTGCCATCGAATTTATCAAGAAGAGCCTGATCGAAAACCGGCTAGACACCTATTATTTTTGGCGGACTCATACCGGGCAAGAGATAGATATTATTAAAGAATCAAACGGTGTCCTTTCGGCGTTTGAATGTAAATGGTCAAAGAATATTGTTTCGCCACCACCTTTATGGGGAAAAACTTATCCCAGCACTTCTTTCACTTTGATCCACCGAGATAATTATTTGGATTTCTTGCTAACTAAGGGATAAAAATTAGAATGAAAATTAACAAAAATAATTACGCCTTTATTGATTGATAGTCAGAATTTTTAAAAATATAAAGCTTGTTGACCGCACGGTTAATAGTTGATAAGATGTAATTATAACTATGAAAAATATAGAGATTAAAAAATTTCGAACCATGAGCGAATCTGAATTTTGGGGAAAAATCGCCTTACGACAACAGGAGCTTCTTCATGCAAAAAATAAAACTTAGAGCTATCCGAAGGGGAGATGTTTGGCTGATTGATAATGCCAACGCTGTCGGGCATATGCAAAAGGGAATCCGCCCGCATGTTGTTGTCACTCAAGTGACGGGTGAAACTGTCACTGTCGCCCCGTGCTCCTCTGCTCGAAAGAAAGTCCATCAAAAATATGTGGTGGAAATCTTGCCTACAGAAGGGAATGGATTAACCATAGTTTCTTTTGTTCTTCTCTATCAATCATTTGCTGCTGACGCGAGCCTTTTACAGGAGAAAATCGGTCATCTTGGTGAAAACGAAATTGCTCGTATCCAACTTGAGTATGTAAAGTATGTTACAGATTAACGGCCTTCGCTCTGTTCAACTGAGACCTTGGGAACTTTATGTGGAAAACTAAAAATCACCAATTGAAAATTGTTTTGGCGTGTTTGCTGGGTTTAATTTTACCGAATTTGATGTTAGCCAAAACCGTCTTCATCACCTCCGGCACCTCCTGGACCGTGCCGAGTGATTGGACCAACACCAACACGGTTGAGACAATTGGTGGGGGGGGGAGTAACAATGGGGTAGATTGGGAGTGTACGGGTGGCGGTGGTGGCGGTGCTTACTCAAAGATATCCAATTTATCCACTCTCACTCGCGGTGGTACGGTGACGATTCAAGTTGGCGCCGGAGGAAGTCTCGGGGTGAATGGCACTGACACTTGGTTTAATGGTACAACCTGTGCAGGATCTTCTGTTTGTGCTGATAATGGTGCAAATACTGCAACTTTAACTGGGGCGTCTGGTGGTTTGGTTAATAACGGAGTTGGTACAACGAAGTTCGCTGGCGGTAATGGTGGTAATGCTGGCGGCACTGGTTGTTCTGAGTATAACGAAGGCTCGGGCGGTGGTGGTGGTGCCGCCGGCCCCAATGGAGCAGGAAAGAACGGTGGCGCTGGTGGCGCTAATAGTGGTCCTCCTGATCTTTTCGAAGGCGCGGGCGGTGGTGGCGGTGGAAATGGAAACGGTACTGCGGGCAGTGCTGGTGATACGGGCCCGGGTAACGGCGGCAGTGGAGGCAATAACAGTTTAGGATTTGGTGGCGGTGCGGGAGGTACTGGTCCTGGTATTGATGCTGGTGATGCTGGAACCAAAGGTGGCGGTGGAGGAGGAGGTAGCAGGAGCAATGGTGGCAACGGTGGAGCTGGTATCGAATGGGATGCCTCAAACACACCTTATGGTTCCGGTGGTGGCGGTGGAGGCGGTGGAGTCGGGGTCAGTGGTTCTGGTGGTCTCTATGGCGGTGGAGCTGGTGGTTTTTTTTATGGTGGTAATGGAAGTGGTGCCCAAGGTATTATTGTTGTCATTTACGCCCCGGAGAAAGCTCGGATCATTCGTCTGCATGGAGTGCGTCTCCATGGTGTCCGGCTGCAGTAATACCCCGCTGATAACCATGTCAAGGGTTACCCTTGACATGAAAAATTGTCCCAGAGATTTTATTGTCCTTTATGGCCGCAAATCTGATCCATTTAGTGTCCTTTGGGTTTTCTATAGGACAAGATGTTTAGCCCAACTTACTTTACATTTTGTTGTTTCCATTTTTGCCACTTTAACTAAATCATGATCAAATTGCATCTCAAACTGTACATTAGTTGGCGTTGATGTAGGGCGTTAGAGTTGATTTTTTGACCCCAATCTGTTAGGTGTGGAGGCAGTATTTTGACGCTCTTCTGCGCGTCAGAAATTGATCTTTCACTGATCTGATCTTTCTGTAATGTCTTTTATTATCAACTTACGGAAATCAGATCGGTGCCCACTCTATCTAAGGGATTGTTTATTACTGCTGTCCTTATCCTCGGGTTTGGTTACATCGCCCGAGCTATTCCTGTACTCGCCACAACCATTCAACTTGATGGTGGGCTAGCAATAAGTGGCGAATTCACTGGAGCGGTGGCCGGGGCGGGTCAAGGAACTGGTACTCCGTCGAACGAAGGGACGATCACAACCGTCGCTGTCAACAATCTTAGTAATTCGGTGGAGGGAAATTTCTCCACTTTGTTCGCGCCAACTGGTGGCGATCCAACTTCACCTTCCGGGGAGGTCACTTTTCAAACGCTTCCAACCCCTGCCCCCTGTCAAGGCGACGCCTTGACATGCGAGGCGGAACCGTCAGCGGAGGGGACGTTTACGACCGGCGTGGCACCAACTGATAATCCGCCACCCGGCGGCGGGGACGACGGTCCACCAACTGGCGGCGGGGGCGGGGGAAGTGGCGGGGGAAGTAGCGGTGGTGGTTACGGTCGGCGATTGCCATTACCGCTCGTCCAGAATGTTGCTCCGAATACTTGCCCAGTTTATCTGACCAAATTCATTCGTTTGGGCGCCAATAATGATCCCGGCGAAGTGCTGAAGCTCCAGAATTTCCTGCGCGACTTCGAGGGGTTCACTAATGTGCCACTAAGCGGTGTTTATGATCTCACCACCTATAATGCGGTCATGGTTTTCCAAACCCGTTACGTTAAAGACGTTCTCACTCCATGGGGGATTGATTATCCGACCGGGTATGTGTATATCACCACTTCACTCGCCATCAACAATCTCTATTGTGAGCGCAATCCAGCGACGACACTTGACCTCCGTTCGCGGTTTTTTACCCCGAGCATTATCGAAGGGGTTTCAACGACTACACCAACTGGTGCGCCCACTTCCACTTTGCCACTGGTGGGGGTGATCGAAGCGACTACCAACACTAGCCGCTTCCTCACCGCGATGCTTGGGGCGTTTAACTTTTTCAAACAGATTCCCGTTTGGTGGTGGATTGTGTTTCTCCTAGTCATAATTTTGTTACTTTTGCTCGAATTGGTGCGAGAGCGTCGTCGGCGTAGGGGTAATGTCACGGGGGCGGACACGGAAGATAAAGATATCGAATATACGGAAGATGATTTCGGGGGGTTTGACATAACAGACGAAACGCGTTAGCTGTAGAGATAGATAGTACCTTGATTGGCAAGGTTAGGTAAGAATCACGGGTTGGTTTTTTGGAGGTTGGCGGTTATGGCAAGAAACTTGACGGGTTTTCTTTTGGTATTGGTTGGCGGTTGTAATAATTGGCCACCGCCCCTGACAGTTCATGATCGAGATGTCGTGGTTGACGACGGGGATGCTGTGATCAACGGCGATCTCACAGTTCACGGCACGATCACGGCTGACAATGTCGAGGTGGAGGAGAATCTCAATGTCGGCAGTGAGACTACCACGGACACGATTACTGTCGCTCACAATGGTGACTTCGGTGGTAATGTGACAGTTACTGGTGCCGTAGATTCTGGCACGGTTCATTCCGAAGGTGACATTACTTCTGATGACGATGTGCTGGCGGAAGACGATGTTCTTGCTGGTGGTGAGATCGAGGAGCAGGTTCCTTTACCCATTGATGATGGTGACAACGATAATACCGATAATGGGAATGATAACGGCAACAGCAACGATAATGTTGACGGCAACAGCAACGATAATGACGATGGCGAACCGCCACCCCTCCTCACCGCAACACTCCGGAGCGACAATGGGAATGATCATTTCCATGTCGGCGATGATGTGAAGCTCACGCTTTATGTCAATGGTGGTGAGGCGCCCTGGGATTTCCGTTGTTTGTGGGTGGATGGTAATTTTTCCATCAAAGATGGTTCTGAAGATCCTGTGTTCTCGCTCAAGATCATCAACTCACCTGGCGCTGGTCAAATCACTTGTCGGGCGACGAGTAATGATGGCCAAACCACTGATGCCAGCTTGACCATTTATGTCGAATAATCTCGACCCCATCCAATGTCAAGGGTTACCCTTGACATGAAGCTCTTGGTTTTCGGACCAGGAGCTTTTTTCTTGCTAAAATTATGACGATGTGCTAGCTGTTTAGATATGAACCAAATAACCAAATTTTTAGCCATTATTTTAGCCATCGGGATTATTATTACACCATTTTCTACTTGGGCCGAAGATGACACGGTGGATAATGTTGACACGGTGGCAAATGCGGAAAGTGATGGTCGTGTCGCCGTTGCACTTACTGCCGCGATTTCCACTCCCGTTGACAACGCGAGCATCCAGACTGGTGTCAGCACAACTTTCGCCGCCATCGCGCAAGGTGGTGAACCACCATACGCCTACACTTGGGACTTCGGTGATAACACCACGGCCTTCGGCCAGAGCTATGATAAAACTTACACTGCGACTGGGATGAAAGCTGTTACTTTGAAGATCACTGATTTTGCCGGACACACCGCGTCGAAAACCATTGATGTCGAAATTAAAGCCCCGGTGACCACTCTCACCGCCACAATTTCCACTCCCGCCGACAACATCACTATTCAAACGGGAGTCGCTACAACTTTCTCCGCCGCCGCGGGGGGTGGTGAACCACCGTACGCTTACACTTGGGACTTCGGTGATAGCACGACCGCCTTCGGCCAAAGTTATGATAAAACTTACACTACGACTGGGGCGAAGACCGTTACTTTAGTTATCACTGATTTTGCCGCCCGCACGGCTACCGCCACTATCGCGGTGACGGTGACAGCTCCACCGACACCAGATGATGATGACGATGATCCAACCACCGAGCAATTGACAATCAGCAATATTCGAGTGACCGATGTCACTCACAACAGCGCGATCGTCCGTTGGACGACCAACCGGGCCGCGTCCAGTCGCGTTATTTATGACACCGTTTCCCACCCCTCGATCACTGGTCAAGTGGCGCCTAATTTTGGCTATGCTTCTTCTACGGCGACCACGGATGTTGACACTAAGATTATCGAGCACTCGGTTTCGGTCACTAGCCTCTTGCCGAGCACGACCTACTATTTTCGAGTGATCTCTCAATAATTTCAATTCCCAGCATGGCCCGACAAGTGCTATCCTAGAGGGATGAGTAAATTTAAAGAGTTTATTTTTATCACTTTCTTGATCGCGACCGCGATTACTCTCATTGTTGTTCAGGTGTACTACTGATGTTTAAGCGAAATGTTTTGCTCGCGCCTTATACTACTTTCGGTATTGGTGGTCGGGCCGATTACTTTCTCGAAGTGCGTAATCCGGAAGAATTAGTGTTGGCAGTGAAGCTGGCTGTGAAGGATAAGATGCGCTATGAAGTGATTGCTGGCGGAAGCAATGTGGTGTTTAGCGATAAAACTTTTGACGGATTGGTGATTCATTATCGGGTTAAAAAACAAGGTTCGACTTTAAAAACCCGCCAAGGTCGAACCTTAAAATGCGAAGCCGGTCTTCTCTTGTCGCGCCTGATTGAAACTGCCATTAGCAATGGTCTCGCCGGTTTGGAAACCTTGTCTGGCATACCCGGGACGGTGGGGGGCGCGATTGTCGGCAATGCCGGCGCTTATGGTCAGACGATCTCGGATTGCTTAACGAGAGTTGAGATTTTTGATCCGAAAAATGTGCGACACTCGGTGTCGCACAAAAGGTGGTTAACAAAAAAACAATGCCGGTTTGCATATCGGGAGAGTGTTTTTAAATCAAAAAATTGGCTGATCTTGCGAGCGGAATTTAAATTAAAAAAGGGGGATAAAAAAGTGCTGGCCAAAAAGTCGCGAGAAATTATTAAAGTTCGATCCGAGAAATATAATCCAAATCTGCGTTGCCCCGGGAGTTTTTTCAAGAATGTATTGATAAGTGACGTGTCAAGGGTTACCCTTGCCAGAATTGATAAGCAGAAAATTAGAGCTGGTAAAATCCCAGCGGGCTATTTACTCGAAGCGGTGGGGGCAAAGGGGAGGCGCGTGGGCGGCATTTACGTCGCCGACTTCCATGGTAATCTCCTAATCAATGATGGCCACGGCACTTATCGTGATGTTCGTTTGCTTGCCGCAAAGTTAAAAAAGTTGGTTCAGAAAAAATTTGGGATAGAGCTTGACGAAGAAGTGCGATATATAAACTGAGCTGCTTTTTTTGTGTCTGTGATCGTGATAAAGTGTGGTGATAAATGAAATACAAGCCAACCATTGGTCTCGAAATTCACGCCGAGTTGAAGACCAGGACGAAGATGTTTTGCAATTCGGCCAATGATCCGGATGAGAAACGGCCGAATGTAAATATTTGCCCAATTTGTTTGGCTCACCCCGGGACTTTGCCGACGATCAATCAAAAAGCGATGGAACATGTGCTTCGAGTTGGACTCGCGATCGGCGGAACGCTCGCTGACTTCACCGAATTTGATCGCAAAAATTATTTTTACCCCGACATACCGAAGGGATATCAGATCAGTCAATATCAATATCCGCTCGTAACTGGCGGAGAAATTAACGGAGTTAAAATTACGCGCATTCACTTGGAAGAAGATACCGCGCGGTCGATCCACGACGATAAGGGGGGCGGAAGTCTAATTGACTTCAACCGCGCCGGTGTGCCACTCATGGAATTGGTGACCGAACCGGTGATTGAAAGCGCCAAGCAGGCGGGCGACTTCGCCCGCGAGTTGCAGTTACTCTTGCGTTACCTCGATGTTTCGGAAGCCAATATGGAGAAGGGGGAGATGCGGGTGGAGGTTAACTTATCGGTGTTAAGGGTCGCTCTTTCAATCGCAAGGCCAGACCTTGGGAATTCAGAAAGGTCTGGCCTTAAATTGGGAACCAAAGTCGAAATCAAAAATCTCAACTCTTTCCGCAGTGTGGAGCAGGCGATTGAATATGAGTTGAAACGGCAGATTGAATTTCTTGAATCCGGCGAGGTAGTGGTTCAAGAGACGCGCGGTTGGGATGAGACAAAAGGGGCAACTTTCTCCCAACGGCTCAAAGAGTCATCACATGATTATCGCTATTTTCCCGACCCAGATTTACCGAAATTAAGAATCAGCGAGATGGCTGCTTTCTGGAATCTTGCACCGACGATTCCGGAATTACCGTGGGTGAAACGCGAACGGTATCGCAAGAGTTACGGGATTAAAGCTGAAGACGCCGAGATGTTTATAGCAACGACAGAACTTGCTCGGTTTTTCGAATTGGTGGTTGAGAATCTGGGTGAAGACAAAAAATTGATTCAGTTGGCGTCCAACTACATTACCAATGATTTGGTAAAATTGATCGGAGGCGATTACTCCAAGCTGGAGAAGTTGGACGAGAATTTCGCGGCATTGATTACGATGATTGGCGCCAACGAGGTCTCGTCACGCGGGGCGAAAGACATTCTTGTCGAGATGATCGTGACGGCCGCTGATCCTCAAAAGATTGCGGAAGAAAAAGATCTGTTCCAAAAGAGCGATGAGGGTGAATTGCAGGCGATTGTTGGTAGAATAATCGCTAATAATCCCAAAGTTGTCGCTGATTATTGTGCCGGCAAAAAGGCCTCGCTTAAATTCTTGATTGGTCAAGGGATGAAGGAGTCGAAGAGGAGCGCCAACCCGGTCGTTTTGGAAGCACTATTCAAAAAAACGCTAGGTTGATTTTTGGCACAATGATATAATAAACACTATGCTATGACTATAACTATGAAAAAAATACGGGTGGCGATTAATGGGTTGGGGCGGATCGGGCGGGCGTTTTTAAAAATTGCGATTGAGCGACCGGAGCTTGAAGTGGTCGCGGCTAACGATCTCGGTGATCTCGAAAACCTTGCCTACTTGCTTCGTTATGATAGCGCTTATGGGCGCTACGTGTATCCCGTAACCATGAAGGATAAGATGTTGGTGGTGAACGGTCACGAGGTGCGCGTGGGCCAAGAAAAAGATCCAGTGCACTTGCCGTGGCATGATTTACGGATTGATGTGGTGGTTGAATCCACTGGATTTTTTACTACTTATGATAAAGCCAAGATGCATCTCGATGCTGGTGCGCGTAAGGTGGTCGTCTCGGCACCGGTGAAGGGAGATCCGGTACCGGGGATTGTCGGTGCGACGGTTTTGATGGGGATCAATGACTCGGTGCTTGAGACCTGTCAGATTTCTTCGAATGCTTCATGCACGACCAATTCCGCGAGTCCGGTGATTCAGATCTTGCTCGAGACAATTGGGATCGAAAAAGCGATTCTTAATACTGTCCACGGTTATACCGCGACGCAAAAGTTGGTGGATGCACCGGATGCAAAAGATTGGCGCCGCGGCCGAGCCGCGGCAGTCAACATCGTGCCTTCCACCACCGGCGCGGCGGAAGCGGTGACCCAGGCGATTCCCGCGCTCGCCGGAAAATTCGATGGGATTGCTTTGCGCGTGCCCGTTTTGACCGGTTCGATCGCTGACATTACTTTCATTGCCAAACGCCCGACGACGGTGGAGGAAGTCAATAAGGTTCTCACTGAGGCTGCAACGACACCGCGCTGGCGCGATATTTTCATGGTGACCACTGAACCGCTAGTTTCATCCGATATCGTCGGTAGTCGCCACGCTTCCATTGCCGATCTTGGCCTGACAAAAGTTGTCGGCGGTAACCTCGTCAAAGTGATGGCTTGGTACGATAATGAGATGGGATACACTCACACCCTCGTCCAGCATGTGATTAAGACCGGCACTATATGAAAATTATAAAGACATTAGGCGGGGTTCTCTTTTTAGGGTCAATTTTAATTATATTAAATGATTTCTTTTTCCTGATTTTATTACCAAAATCTCTATGGTTCCTTGAATCTTTCGGATTAATTTTGTTTTTAGTCGGTTTCATTTTATCTCTTATCGGGTTTAAGGGAATCGTTAAAAAGATCATCATTATTTTATCATTTTTAGCAGTAATTTTTTTGGTTTTGCTAGCAACTTCTGAGCCGACAAAGAGATACGATTCATCAATTCGAGCTACACTCAGTTCGATGCGATCAGAGGCAGAGTTACACATTGTAGAAAATGAAAATAATTGGAATTATTCCGCTGATCTTTGTGATCAAAACAATGGATCAATGAGGGTTCTGTTTAAGGCGCTAATCTCTATCAAAGCCCGAGATATTCAATGTTTTATTAGCCCAGATTCAAAATCTTGGGCAGTTTCGACTAAATTGAGAGATTCTGATGATATATATTGTTCTGATAGTACGGGTTTCTCTGGTAAAGTCACTGGAAATATCACTAGCCCCAGTTGCGCGTCAGTGAAAGCTGAGGATGAATAAAATGTTTTACACATATGTGCTAAGGAGTGAGAAAAATAATAAGTTATATACTGGTTCAACTCGAGATTTGCGGAGACGTTTGGTCGAGCATCAATCAGGAAAATCTACTTACACCAGAAACCGAGGACCGTTTGTTCTGATATACTATGAGGCAGGTTTGAACGAAGAAGACGCTCGAACAAGAGAAGAGTATTTAAAATCTGGTATGGGTAAACGTTACCTTAAAAATCGACTCAAGTGTTTTATATCAGTCAACAAAATATGAGATTTAAAATTACTAAAAATAATTTGTCGGTAGGTGAGCTGATCATGAGCTATCTTTTGGGAATGAATCCCGTTAGAGGCCGCGGTCGTTTAACCGCGACCTGCCTCTAACGGGATGAAAATTTTTATTGGTTCAGATCATGCGGGGTTTGAGTTGAAGGAGGTGTTGAAAAAATATCTCCGCGATGATTTGGGTTATGAGGTGTCGGATGAAGGGACCTTCGCATTTAATCCGGATGATGATTATCCGGACTTCGTGCGCGTTGTCGCTAAGCTAGTGGCTGGTGACCCGACCGAGAGCCGTGGGATTATTCTTGGTGGTTCGGGCCAAGGTGAGGCAATGGTTGCTAATCGTTTTCGCCATGTGCGTGCGGCGGTTTATTATGGACCACCTAAAACAAGCGAACTAGATATAATTAAATTATCGCGCGAGCATAACGACGCCAATATTCTCTCGCTCGGGGCGCGTTTCTTGACGGAAGCAGAGGCAAAACGAGCCGTCAAATTGTGGCTAGAAATCAAACCTAGCTCTGATGCGCGACACGTCCGTCGGATCAAAAAAATTGATAATCCCGACCGTGCGGACAACCAATTTTAAACACCAATGAACCAGAAAAAAATTATTCCAGCAATAATTGGCCAAACCTATTCTGAAATCGAGAGACAGATAAAAATTCTCGAAGGCCACACGGATTGGGTGCATCTCGATATCACCGATGGTCGGTTCACTTCATCCGAGAGCTGGAACGCCCCCGAAGACTTCAGTTTTCTTGATGGGAAAAGCAAGATCGAGATTCACTTGATGGTTGAAAGCCTGGAAGAAATCATTGGTGATTGGGCCGAGGTCGCCGACCAAATTATTATCCATCAGGAGGCGACGGAGAATCTTCGAGAGATCTTTGATTCTTTTACATCGTCGGTGGTCAAAATCGGCGTCGCCTTGCTTCTTTCCACGCCCGTTGAAACGTTGTCGCCGTATCTCTCTAAAATTAGTCTTGTCCAACTCATGTCGATCGCCGAGATCGGCGAACAAGGGCACTCTTTTGACAATCGAGTGCTTGAGAAAGTTAAGCGTTTACGCGCGCTTGCCCCCAATGTTATAATTCAGATCGACGGCGGGGTAAATCTGAAGACGGCTAAACTCGCGTTTGAGGCCGGTGTGGATAATTTAGTGGTCGGTTCGGCCATTTGGCAAACTCCCGATCCACTTATTTCTCTTAAAAATTTTCAATCTCTCCTAAAAGCTAACAGTTAGAACCTAAAAGCTACCCATGCATCTACACGACGACAAAGTTAAATTTCTAGAGAAAAAGGCCAACGATATTCGGCGTTCGATTATTGAGATGTTGGTCACCGCTGGTTCCGGCCATACCGCGGGGCCGCTCGGGATGGCTGATATTTTTACGGCACTCTACTTCCACCTTTTGAAACATGATCCGCGCGATCCGAATTGGCCCGATCGTGATCGGTTGGTGCTCTCCAACGGCCATGTCTGCCCGGTGCTCTACGCGACGATGGCTCACGCCGGATACTTTCCCATCGAAGAATTGAAAACGCTTCGTAAATTCGGTTCGCGCTTGCAGGGTCATCCGCACCGCGAGTGGTTGCCGGTGCTCGAGACAAGTTCCGGTCCGCTCGGCGCCGGTCTCTCGCAGGCGGTTGGCATGGCCCTCGCCGAAAAAATGGATCACGGCGAGGTCTCGACTAAGTTTATTTATTGTCTAATGTCGGATGGCGAGCACGACGCCGGGAATACTTGGGAGGCGATACTTCTTGCCGGCCGCGAACGACTCCGCAACCTAATTGCCATTGTCGATCGCAACAACATTCAGATTGATGGCTTCACCGAGGAGGTGATGCCGCTTGAGCCGATCGCCGATAAGTGGCGGGCCTTTAATTGGCAGGTGATCGAAATTGACGGGCATAATTTTGAAGAGATTAATAATGCGGTTGGTCAGGCGAAAGCCACCTTTGGCAAACCGTCGGTGATTATCGCCCACACCATTCCCGGGAAGGGAGTCGGGATGTTCGAACGGCGTTATGAGTGGCATGGTAAACCACCGACCAGAGCCGAAGGCGATCTGGCGATCAAAGAACTCCGCACTCTCTGGGGCCGCATCCAAAGCGAACATGAGTGATCTTGAGAACCGTTAGCACTGGTACTAAGTAGAAGCGATAGCAGTTGCTTGGTACAAGAGTTAGCATTTTATAATTCGATTTATAGTTCGAACTGGAGTTTTAATTCGGTTTCATTGGTGGGGTGGTTTAGTTCAGCATATCTAACATAAGATCTAATTTCAAAAAATTCAACCAAGAAATCAATTTCATCTCGACAAGGAAATGGATAAATGAAAACTGATTTTTGCCATTCGTAAAAGCCCAACTCTTTAAGTTTCTCTCGCAGAGCTTCTCGGGCCGGTTTCTTTTTTTCAGGAATATCATATAAAACTACTCGCCACTGATTGTCCCAGTGCGGTAATTTCGGTAAGGTAAGTTGGTCAATCTTAAATCGCAGAACCCGTTTTTTACCTTGTTCGCTTAAAACAATTTTGATATTACCGTCGTCATTCTCATCATATTCCACCAAGCGATCATCGTAGAATTCGCGCAGGCACCGATAAAGATAATGACGGTTAATCCCAGCCCATTCTTTGGCGGCTCGTTGGATAATTTTTACTTGTTGACCGATGGTAGATTTACGCAAGCCTAACGCCACGCCGGTAGCTAAAAGCAGGAGGATTTTTTGTTTGGTTGGACTATAAATCCGCTTTCCTCTTTTCTTTTCCATTTATTATGATTGTACCAAGTAATTGCTATCGCTACTACTTGGTTAGGGTGGGGATAAGCTTGGTATTGTAAATTATGTGGTAGAATATAGTCGCATCCAAATCCAAAGCGAATATGAGTGAACTAAGTTTAAAAGTTAAAGGGCAAAAGTTAGAAGTGCCCAGAAAAGAAATCAAGAAACTGATAGCGAGGATGTGCTCGATCTGCGGGAAAGACATTAAGGTCATCGTATATAAAGATAAAACTTATCGAGGTGGATATTACTTTTTCAATATTCCATTGTCTACAAAAAAAGAACGAGAAAAAGCAAGACGGGCTGGTACCCGCACCGAAATGATGGGTGGTAGAGAGGTTCAAGTGATGCGTCAGGATCCCAAACCTTATGCTTATGTTGAATACTGGGAATGTTCGCCGTGTTTCCGTGGGGGGAAAGTTAGCGATCCGCCAAAACCGGTGTTGGTAGACAAGAAAAATATGGTTAAAGGTGGTAAAATAAAGAGAACATGAGTAAAAAAATACGCAATTATCTTATTTTTAGTGTAATTTTTGTAGCCGTTCTTTTTTCTTTGGTAGTTTATATAAGGAATGCTGGGTGTGCTGGATTAGGATTTAATTTACTCATTCAGCCGGTGTTAGCGATATGGTCCATTGTAACGAGCATAATTTTATTTCCTAAAAGCAGTTTACTTTCCCCTTCCCTGCGTTTTTTCTTAGTCGTTGTTTCGTTGTTAATAATTTTTTTCTTATCGAGAGGAGTATCTTTGTACATCCTTGAGATAAATTCTATCAAAGAAGGTTGTCATTTTGGACCGTAACCATGCTTAACCCCACTCAAAAACTTAATCCGAAAATTTTTGATCTGAATGTCGAGCAGGTGCCGATTCGGAAGGGTTTTGGCGAAGGGTTAGCGCTCGCTGGCGAGCAAGACGAGCGTGTGGTGGGTTTGTGCGCCGACCTAACCGAATCAACGCAGATGCACCTCTTCCGCGCCAAGTTTCCGGAACGATTCGTGGAGATCGGCGTCGCCGAGCAGAACCTTGCCGGCGTCGCTTCCGGTCTCGCGGCGATGGGGAAAATCCCTTTTATCTCCTCTTACGCCATGTTTAGCCCGGGTCGTAATTGGGAGCAAATCCGGACCACTATTTGTTACAACAATCGCAGTGTGAAAATTGTCGGTTCGCACGCCGGTGTCTCCGTCGGTCCCGACGGCGGGACGCATCAGGCGATTGAGGACATTGCCATCACGCGGGTGATCCCGCGAATGACGGTCATCGTGCCGGCCGACGCGCTGGAGGCCAAGCGGGCGACGCTCGCGATTGCCAAGCACGAGGGTCCTGTCTATCTCCGGTTGGCGCGGGAGAAAACGCCCATCATCACGACCGAAAATTCACCATTCGTGATTGGCCAAGCCAGTGTTTTAATTGTTCCCGAGAAGCCGACCGTGGCGATTATCGCTTGCGGCCCGCTAGTCTATCAAGCCCTCGTCGCCGCCCGGCTCCTCGCGCGCGAGGAGATTATGGTTACCGTGATTAATTGCCATACCGTCAAACCCCTCGACCAGAAGACGATTCTCGCCGAAGTCAAACGAGCCGGCGTGGTGGTGACGGTTGAGGAACATCAGCAAATTGGCGGTTTGGGTGGCGCGATTGCCGAATTGCTGGCCACGCACTGTCCCGTGCCCATAGAATTCGTTGGTGTCCATGACGAATTTGGTCAATCGGGGACACCGCCCGAGCTCGTCGAGCATTATGGTTTGGGAGTGGAAGGGATATTGGCGGCGATTAAACGGGTGATCGCGAGACGGGGATAAGTGTGTGCTTCAATTAGGTTGGGCTATGATATACTGAGAGGGTCGGTATAAGCGATATTACTAGCTAAATTTTATCAATATGAAAGGACTACATTCAATTGCGTTTATCTTGTTGATCGTTGGCGGTTTGAATTGGCTTTTGATCGCTCTTTTTGATTGGGGAATTGGCAATATTTTTGCTGTCGATTCAATAATTACCAAAGTGATTTACATTTTGGTTGGCCTGTCGGCAATTGTGGAAATCATTAATCACAAATCCTTGTGTAAGAAGTGTGACAAAGGTGGAATGGCGATGTCTAGCGGAAATTAATCTAGATAATTTTTGGTTTGTAGTTAGTGGGCGCTTGAGCGAGATATTGCTCAAGCGCTTGTCTATCTAAGAGTCCGGCCTGCGCCCCGATCTCTTGGACGACTGACATGGAGTTGATGGGTCCCCAGGTTAAAGCCGTTTGGAGTGGCTTGCCTAAAGCGAGGGCGGCAGTGACGGTGGCGGAAAAGGCGTCGCCGGCGCCGGTACGTTCGAGTGGTGGTTTAGGATCCGGGTAGGGTGGCATGAACCATTGCCCGTTTTCAAGATTTCCGTCTTCGGCATAGGCGCCATTTTTACCGTCAGTGATAATCACAATTTTAGGCCCGAGAGTTCTCAAGTCGCGGAGTAAGTCCTTGATTTCTGATGTTTCCGTTTGGAGAATTTTTTGAGCCTCTTCACGATTGCAGAATAGAATTTCGGTTCGGGCATAAATCCTTTTCAATCTCTCCGACCCCAAATTGATTTGGAAAGTGCCGGGCTGAAAGGCAAGTTTCACTCCCGGATGCGCTTTTAGATATTGCTCAATTAACCCATGATAGGTGAGCGAATGCTCGCCGAGCGAGCTTAAATAAATCCATTTAGGATTACCAATCTCCGGCAAAACATAAGGATATTCTTCATGTTTAATTAGAATAGTTCGATCATCGTGGAACCAAAGTACATAGTGATAATTAGTTTTATGCCCCTCATGGAGATGAACGAAAAGAGTATCAACTCGATCTTTGGTGAGAGAAGCAATGGCCTCGTCGCCATAATGATCGGTGCCGAGATCGGTGACGAGAGCGGTTCGGAGACCGAGGCGGGCGGCGGCTACGGTGGCGTTGGGACTATTGCCGACGGCCGGAACGACGGTGACCGATTCATAAGGAATTTTAGCCGCGAAGTCCAGGCAAATTTGGTAGAGCTCTTTTTTAACATCACAATGTATCTCGGCATTCTTGAGTCGAATAAAAGCATCGGTCACGATGTCACCGATGCCGACAAAGTCAAATTCTTGATTTTCCATCCAGTTATTATATCAAGCCCGACAGTGTTGTGCTACAATAGTGGGGCATGAAAACATTACGGGAATGTGTGGTCGAGGCGGAGGCTAAGAAGGCGGCGATTGGGCATTTCAATATTTCTAATGTCGAGGCTTTCTGGGGGATTGTTCGCGCCGCGCGCGAGCTCGCGGTGCCGGTGATCATTGGTGTCTCTGAAGGCGAACGCGATTTCATTGGTGTGCGGCAAGTCGCGGCGCTAGTGACGAGTGTGCGGCAAGAATTTAATCACCCCATTTTTCTCAACGCCGATCACACTTACTCTTTCGATCGAGTCAAGGAGGCAGTTGATGCTGGTTTCGATGCCGTTATTTTCGATGGAAGTAAGTTGTCGACAGAAGAGAATATAGTCGAGACGAAGAAATGTGTCAAATACGTACGTTTGGTTAAGTCAGGAATGATTGTGGAGGCCGAACTTGGCTACATTGGCACTTCTTCTAAACTCCTCGACGCTGTGCCGGAAGGCGTTGGCCTTGGCGCTAACGATTTGGTCAAGCCCGATAACGCCAGGCGTTTTGTTGCCGAGACGGGGATTGATCTCTTTGCTCCAGCGGTCGGAAATATTCATGGCATGCTTAAAGGACATCCAGATCCGGCGCTCGATATTGATCGGATCAAACTTCTTCGAGAAGCGGCCGGTGTTCCCCTCGTTCTTCATGGTGCTTCAGGTAACACTGATGACGATATTCGTCGCGCTATCGTAGCGGGGATTGCCATTATCCATATCAACACCGAGATTCGGCTAGCTTACCGCGATGCGCTCAAGCAGTCGCTCCAAGAGAATCCAGAAGAGATTGCGCCTTATAAGATATTAAAACCAGCGGTGCAAGCTATCGAGCGTGTGGTTTTGCGTAAGCTTAAACTCTTTAACCATGTCAACTGACGAACTTGGGTCAAAGATTAAAACTTTCTTTCGCGGTGAAGTTCATCCTGAATCAGCGATGCTTGATACTTACAGCCGCGACGCCAGCTTACTTAAGGTTCGGCCGGTACTGATATTATTTCCACGCGATGCAATGGATATTGAACGCTTGGTAGAATTCGTGAAGGTTGAGAAACCTAAGAATTCGGAATTATCGATTACGGTTCGCGCCGCTGGCACTTGTATGTCTGGCGGTTCGCTTAATGAGTCAATTATTTTAGATGTGACGAAATTTATGGCCGGCGTGGTAAGAGTGGATGATGAATCAGCCACAGCTTTACCCGGCACTTATTATCGCGATTTCGAGCAGGCCACTCTCGCGCGCGGTCGCGTGATGCCGTCTTATCCGGCCTCACGCGAACTCTGTGCCATTGGCGGGATGGTAGGTAATAACGCTGGTGGCGAGAAGACCCTTCGCTATGGTAAAACCGAGGATTACCTTGATTCACTCAAAATTATTTTAAGCGATGGGAAAGAATACCTGATTAAACCGCTCGATCGCGTTGAACTTGATCTTAAGCTGGCGCAACAGGATTTTGAAGGAGAACTCTATCGGAAACTTTTTAAATTAATTACCGATCATGAAGCGGAGATCAAGGCGGCGAAGCCGCAAGTGAGCAAGAACTCGGCCGGTTATTATCTCTGGAATGTTTGGAGTAATAATATTTTCAATCTCTGCAAACTGATTGTCGGCTCGCAGGGGACGCTCGGCATTGTGACGGAGATTACTTTTCGGCTCGTACCAGTCAAGCCGATTTCCAAGTTGCTGGTTATCTTTTTGAAAGATTTAACCCCGGTAGCAAACTTGGTGAATGAACTTTTACCGCTTAAACCGGAAAGTCTTGAGTCGTATGACGATAACACTATTAAGTTAGCCTTACGTTTTTGGTGGGGGATTATGAAAGCGATGAAGGCGAAAAAGTTTTTCAAATTGATTGCCAGTTTTATCCCGGAGGTGTCTTTCCTCATTTGGGGTGGCTTACCTAAACTTGTGGTTTTGGCGGAATTCTCGGGTGATGATGAAAACAAAATTAATCAATCTTTGGTCATGGCGACAGAACGAGTTGCGAAACTCGGTCTCTTGCATCGCGTGACCAAAACGGCTGAAGAGGCATCGAAGTATTGGACGATCAGACACGAGAGTTTCAATCTTCTGCGTCATCATGTGAAGGGTAAACGAACCGCACCTTTCATTGACGACATCATTGTTCGACCGGAATTCTTGCCAGAGTTTTTGCCTAAATTGAGGATAATTCTCGATCGTTATCATTTGTGGTACACAATTGCTGGTCATGCCGGTGACGGCAATTTTCATATTATCCCACTCATGGGCCCTGAAGAATTGAAAGATACAAAAGTGATTACTGAAATCTCGGCGCTCGTCTATGATCTAGTCGTTTCTTATCATGGTTCAATCACCGCCGAGCACAATGATGGTATCATTCGCACTCCCTATCTCAAGAAGCTCTATGGGCCCAAAATCTGTGATCTTTTTCGACAAACCAAAGAAATTTTCGATCCGCAAAATATCTTCAACCCGGGCAAAAAAGTTGGCGGGACAATCGAATATCTCACCACCCATCTCTCCTCGACAATTTGAGTGGCACCTTTCCCTTTTTTAAAATCCGTGCATAATGGAGTAATGTTTACATTGCAGGCGGAAAAGCGAGAAATTTTTGGCAAGAAATTGAAGGCCCAACGCCAAACGGGGCATTTGCCGATCGTGATCTATGGCCATAAGAAACCCCCAACCTCACTCTTCGTTTCTCTTCTTGATTTCAAGAAAGTGCTTCAAACTGCCGGGGAATCCTCGATTGTTACTCTCACTGTTCCCACTGGGAAGGAGAGTGTACTTATTCATGATGTGACTTATCATCCGATTAGTCGTGAACCGATCCATGCTGATCTTTATATTGTCGAGCAGGATGTTGCCCTCAAACTTCATGTACCGGTTGAATACGTTGGTGTTTCGCCGGCGGTCAAGGAGCTCGGCGGTACCTTAGTCAAAGTACTTCACGAGATCGAGATCGAAGCTCTGCCTAAAGATCTCCCCGCCGAGATTACGATTAATATCGGAACTCTCGCTACACTCGAGAGCCAAATTCTAATTCGTGATCTTAAGTTACCAGTAGGAGTTAAAGTTTTGAACCGTTCCGATGAAGTAGTCGCCGCGATCTCGGTGGCGAAAGAGGAAGAGACAGAAACAGCGCCAGTGGATCTCTCGGCAATCGAGGTTGAGAAGCGGGGTAAAGAGCTTGTGGCCGATGAAAGTGGATCAACGTTGTCGGTGGAACCCGTTAAATCTCAAAAATAATTTTTATGCTATACTGTTGCCATGAGGCGATGGTTTTGGTTTATTACTGTCACGGTTAGTTTCGCCGCGACTTTTGTTTTTAGAACGTCAGTTTTCGCACAGACGAATGACGAGGTGGAACGTCGGAAGATGGCTCTGGAGACGGAGCTTCAAGTTGTCGAACAACAGATTGCCCAGCAGACGAAACTTCTTGGGGTCACCCAACAGCAGAAGTCGTCACTTCAGCGAGATCTGAATATTCTGAACGGCCAAATTAGTCGCGCGAAATTGATTATTAAACAGCATCAACTGGAGATTGAGCGTTTGAGCGGGGATATTCAGAAGAAATCTGGCACAATTGTTGAACTCACGGATAAAATTGAAAAAGACAAAACTTCTCTAGCCGAGCTTTTGCGTAAACGCCGCGATGCGGAAGAAGTGACAATTGTGGAATTATTTCTCGAGAACGATAGCTTGGCTAATTTGACTAATACTGCCGCTACTTACCAATATCTCGAAGATGCCATCCACCAGGCGTTTGTTGAAATGAGATCAGTGAAGACTCAAACTGAAGAGGCTAAGGTAGTGTTGGAAGATAAGCAACAGGCCGAAATTGATGCCAGACAAGCTATCGAGACAGAGAGACGTTTGATTGAAAAGAAAGAAGCTGATAAGCAACAGTTGTTATCAGTGACGAAAAATCAGGAAACTAATTATAAAAAATTATTGGCGGAACGGCAAAAACACGCGGCTCAAATTCGTACGGCACTCTTCGCTCTTCGTGATACAGCGGCGATTCCGTTTGGGGAAGCACTTGCTTACGCCAACAAAGCATCACAGAAGACGGGTGTCCGACCCGCGTTAATTCTAGCTATTTTGACCCAAGAGTCTAATCTGGGTAAGAATCAGGGTTCGTGCCTTCTCTCTAGTCTAGAAACAGGCGATGGTGTGGGGAAGAACACGGGTACGCCATTTGAAAAAGTAATGAAAGCCCCGCGCGACACCGTGCCCTTCCAAGACATTACTCGTCGTTTAAGTCGTGATTGGAAGCTGACGCCGGTCTCTTGTCCACTTGGTGTGCGTTATGTCTCGGGTCGCGGTTATGGTGGCGCGATGGGGCCTTCGCAATTTATCCCATCAACCTGGGAATTGTTTAAAGAGCGAATCGGGAAATTAGTTGGCTTATCGGGCGATAACGTGGATCCATGGAATCCAGAACAGGCAATTATAGCAACGGCGCTGTATCTAGCGGACTTGGGTGCGAGTAACGGTCGTTATACAGCAGAGATTAGTGCCGCTTGCAAATATTATGGCACCGGCGGCGCTAGCTGTTCTTACGGCAAGCAAGTATTGGCTAAAGTATCCGATATCCAACTCAACATGATTGATCTATTGCAAAATAGTTAATTGACTGTTAAAATCAACCCTAAGATGAAGTTTGATATTCATCCGGTTTACCATGAAGCGGCAGTGGTCACTTGCTCTTGCGGCGAGACTTTTTCTGTCGGCTCAACATTGCCGAAAATTCAGATCGAGATTTGCAGTGCCTGCCACCCCTTCTTCTCGGGTCAAGATAAGATTCTTGATACTGCCGGACGAGTGGAGAAGTATAAAAAACGTGATCTCAAGAGCGCCGAGATCAAAGTGACGAAAAAGCCAAAGAAGTTACGCGTAAAACCTAATGGAGTGGGCCGCCCTTCGAGATAATCCTAAGACAAATTATCTAGCCCTTGAGGCCGAACGGCTTCGGGGGCGGATTGCTGAACTCGAATATTTCGTATCAAGTGATAGTGAAATGAAGGAACTGGCCAATGGAGAAATTCAAGAATTAGTTAAACAAGAAAAAGTTCTCCACAAACAAGCCGAAAGAATTCTCGAGAGCGGATCAAGTTTGGATCAAGGGAAAGGTAGACAAATTGATAACCCCAATCTGATTCTTGAGATTCGAGCGGGGGCCGGTGGTGAAGAATCGGCTTTGTTTGCTTCAGAACTCGCCACGATGTATCAACGTTATGTCGCGACCCGTGGTTGGTCGTTCACTTTTATTTCAGAATCGAAAACAGGATTGAGTGGTTATCGTGAAGTTGTTTTCGAAATATCTGGCAACGGGGCTTATGTCGCTTTACAATACGAGAGTGGCGTGCATCGGATTCAACGAGTACCAGCCACTGAGAAGATTGGTCGAGTCCACACTTCGACGGCTTCGGTGGCAGTTATCCCTCTTCGACCAACCGAAACCTTTGAGATCAACCCCGTTGATCTCGAAGTTACCTTTAGTCGATCGGGGGGTGCGGGTGGACAGAATGTTAACAAGGTGGAGACGGCCGTCCGCATTTTACACAAGCCAACAGGGACGGTGGTGCGCTGTACCAGTGAACGAAGCCAGAGTCGTAATCGTGATAAGGCCTTCCTGATTTTACGCAACAAACTGGCCGATATTCACGAGTCAACGATTGCTATGAGTGCGGCTACTGAACGGCGCAATCAAATTGGCACGGCTGATCGGTCTGAGAAAATTAGAACTTACAACACTACTCAAGATCGGGTGACCGACCATCGTTTGAAGCAATCTTGGCATAACATTGACCGCATTTTTGCCGGTGAAATCGAACCAATCATCACCGCTTTGCAAAAGTTTTTTGACCCTGCTACACTTAAGCTATGATTACTAAGGTGGCTAATGATGTTGTTGAGGAACTTTTTCAGCGCGGGACTCACTACGGTTATTCGCGTTCTCGTCGCCATGCTTCAGCCAAACCCTACATTTATGGTTTCAAGAACCGATCCGCGATAATTGATTTGGAACAAACGATTGCTTCTCTTGAGCTGGCCAAAACTTTTCTTAAAGAATTGGCCTCGACGGGTAAGCAACTCTTACTTGTTGGCACTAAGCCAGAGGCGGTGCTGGTGATTGAGCGTGTGGCTGGGCGCCTCGAGATGCCTTATATCACTACACGTTGGATTGGTGGCACTCTCACTAATTTCACCGAGATTCGCAAGCGGATCGAACGTCTCAATGCGCTTAAGAGTGAACGAGATGGTGGTGGCTTTGGCGTTTACACTAAGCTCGAGCGCGCCAAGTTAGAAAAAGAAATCCAAGATTTGGAACGCTATTTTTCTAATCTAGTTTCTCTCACCAAACTCCCCGGCGCAATTTTAGTCATTGATTCTAAGGCCGAAGGGATCGCTGTGGCGGAAGCTCGGCGAGTAGGAGTGCCCATTATTAGTTTGTCGAGTACGGATTGTGATCTTACCTTGATTGATTATCCGATTGTTAGCAATGATGGGAGTGCTCAAAGTATTGAATATCTAGTCAATGCTTTAGCGCTGGCTTATGAATCCGGGAAGCAGTTAACCAGTGTTCCCATAATATGATTACTGTTAGGGAAATCAAATCTCTTCGTGATCGAACCGGTATCTCCATTGCCGAATGCAAACGAGCCCTCGAAGCATCGGCAGGTGATGAGAGCAAAGCGGTCGAGTGGCTTAAGGTGGCGGGGGAGAAAATTGCTGGGAAGAAGTTGATGCGAAGTTTGGGGGCGGGAATTATAAGTGCTTACATTCATTCAACCGGGACACTTGGTGCTTTGCTTGAGCTCCAATCCGAAACTGATTTCGTGGCCAAAAACAAAGACTTCCGTTTACTAGCTGATGACCTCGTTATGCACATCGCCGCGATGGCGCCGGAGGATGCGACTGAATTTTTAACGCAACCTTTTGTTAAAGATCCTAATCAAACTGTTGGTGATGTTATTAAGGGGGCGATTCAGAAGTTTGGCGAGAGAATTGAGATTGGCACTTGGCACCGACTCGATGCGCGTCCCAATGCCTAGTTTAGAATCGCGACTATGTTACTCATAATCACTATAATCTTGGCAATCAGCTCGTTTGCGGTGATGATAGTAATGATTTTTTCTGACCGCCGACGGCTCTCAATGGCTGATCCTCTCCTTTCCTATCAACCAGTGAATAATGTGATTGAACCCATAGTTTCGACTACCGCCAATGGTCTCATTGCGATCGTTCGTTACGCCGTTAGACATACTTCTATTAAGTTATTGATCGCTTTACGCTCCGTTGTTTCTTTTGGTCGAGCTCTGCTCTTTCACATTGAACAGCGTTTCTCGCGTCTTATCGATGCGGTTCGTGGTCGTGGGCCGACGCCAGGTGATCGCCATCGCGGATCGGTATCCTTCTTTCTAGAACAAATTAAGGATTACAAAGATGAAATGTCTCGCCGAGCAAATATTCGTTCCTAAGAATTTTTAAGTGGATATGCCAGCGTAGCTCAGTTGGTAGAGCAACGGTTTTGTAAACCGTAGGTCGTCGGTTCAAGCCCGACCGCTGGCTTCGACGCTTCAGCGGAGAACGGCCGAGAATTCGCTCGCCGTCCGCTCGCGAATTTTTCCATCCACGTCATTTACCTCCTCGTTTGTTAGAGTACGATCAAGGTGGCGATAAATTATTCGAAAAGTGTAACTCATTTTCCCCTCACCGAACTTGGCGGCATTCTCGTATTTGTCTAGAAGAGTTACTTCTTCTATCAGACTACCACCCAAATCACGAATTAGGTCAAAATAATTATTAGAGATGAAGGTATTAGGGGCGATAAAAGAGATATCGCGAATAATGGGCGGATATTTAGAAACTTCTTCGTATTTGTGCCCGAGTTTCAATTGTTTCTTCACCCGCGAGTCACTCGACCAGAGAAGACGAATGTCTGGTAAATCCATACTCAAGATGGCAAGACGTTCGAGTCCAAAACCAAAGGCCCAGCCGTTGTAGCCCTTCACGCCGAAATTAGCTAGCACTTCTTTTTTCGGTATTCCGCCGCCTAGAATCTCGATCCATTTAGCATTTTTCTCCACTTCCACTTCCAGACTTGGGTTGGTGTAAGGGAAAGTATCAGGGTTGAAACGGAGATTAATCTTCGGCCCAAAAAGATTTTTGGTGATGTCGGTGAGAATTTGTTTCAGATCGTCAATGGTTAGGGTGGCTTTCGAATCAGGAACTAAATACAACCCGCCCATCTGGTGGAAGACGTTTAGGTGACGACGATCAATTTCGTCTTTGCGATAAACTTTGCCGTAGCAGAAAACATTAAGTGATTTTTGGGCGGCGATTCTCTTTTTGATTTCTGGATCATTGAGATAGTAGTACCACATTACCGTATCGTGAGTCCGCAAAATATATTTATTGTCGACATAATAGGTATCGGAGTGGCTGCGAGCTGGATGATCAGGAGCGAAATTAAAGAGATCGAAACTAATTTCTGCGGAGACAATCTCGGGGATAGTGATGATGTCGAAACCCTTGAAGAAGGGAATATCTTTCACTTGTTCAACTAGAGCGTAGAGAGGGCTGTCGGGGGTGCGCGATAGATCAGGTAAATCCAAGTAGCACCGGAGGCGTTTGCCTTCAGTATCCTCTCGTTTCATTAGTGTCGTCAACAACCGCTTCTCTTCGTCAAGAGGCATAATATATTCAGCCATCACTCTATTGTAAGCATAAAATAGAAAAAAGAAAACTAGGCGTATAACTTTTACATTTACAACATCATTTTAAATTATTCCATAACTCCCACGGTCGTTGAAGATGTGGAAGGATTTGGTTTGAAAAATAATGAAGTCACTTTTTAATCCATATGTCAAGTATATTGAACCCACCTAAAATGCTATAATCATGACAAGTAAGTTATGCCCAAAGAGGCTAAAAGACGAAGGAAATATGACGCCGAGGACATCTTAGTTCTTGAGGGTCTGGAACCGGTACGCAAGCGCCCCGGGATGTACATTGGTTCAACCGGGGCCGATGGTCTACACCATCTCTTGGTAGAAATTTTTGACAATTCGCGAGACGAAGCAATGAATGGTGCCTGCGACGAGATCGAAGTGGTTCTTCTGCCGGATGGGATAGTGCGGGTCACTGACAACGGCGCCGGTATACCGGTCTCGATTCATAAAAAGACTAAGGTCTCGGCACTCGAGACGGTGATGACGACGCTCCACGCCGGTGGTAAATTCGAAGGTGAAGGTTACAATATCGCCGGCGGTCTCCATGGTGTTGGAGCGTCAGTGGTAAACGCGCTCTCTGAATGGACTCGGGTTTGGGTCTATCGTGACGGCGGGCAATATTTTCAAGAATATACGCGAGGAGTGAGGAAGGCACTGGTAAGGAAATTGTCAGCCTCGAATCTTCATGGAACGGTGGTAATGTTCAAACCAGATGCTCAAATTTTTTCCGAGCTGGTTTATGATTGGGATCGAGTCGTTAATCATCTTCGCGGTCAGGCTTATTTAGTTAAGAAATTGCGTATCAGAGCAATTGATGCACGAGGTTTTGATAAGTCGATTATTGAGAAAACCCCGTTTTTCTTGTCCAAGCTCGATCTCACTGTGCCGGCTAAAACTTTTTACTTCGAGGGCGGACTTCGTTCCTTCATTCGTTTCCAAATTCAGAATGAGAAGCCGATTCATAAATCAGTTTTCTATGTGGAAAAAGAAGCCAATGGTGTGATGGTGGAAGTAGCTCTTCAATACATTGATGATATCGCTCCGCGGGAGGTTAGTTATACTAACAACACTATTACACCGGAAGGAGGCACGCATTTAACCGGTTTCCGGACGGCACTAACCCGTGAACTTAATACTTACGCCAAGAAAAATAATTTCATTAAAGAAAACGATGATAATCTAACCGGTGATGATGTCCGCGAGGGTATTGTGGCGGTTATTTCTGTTAAATTAAAGAACCCGCAATTCGAAGGTCAGACTAAAGCCAAGCTCGGGAATGTTGAAGTCCGCGGCGCTGTGGAGACCGTTTTCAGCGAAGCACTAGCTCAATATCTCGAAGAGAATCCGGATGATGCTAAGTTGATAATTAATAAAGTTCTATTGGCGCTTGAGGCGCGTAAGGCCGCCAAGGCGGCCAAGGATAGTGTGTTGCGCAAAGGAGCACTTGAGGGGATGACGCTTCCGGGCAAACTCTCCGATTGCCAGACGAAGAAAGCCGAAGACGCGGAACTCTTCATCGTTGAGGGAGATTCGGCTGGCGGTTCAAGTAAACAGGGGCGCGATCGACAGACACAGGCGATCTTGCCACTCAAGGGCAAGATTCTCAATGTGGAGAAAACGCGGCTCGATAAAATTTTGGCATTCAAAGAAATTAAATCTCTGATTATCGCTCTCGGTACTTCCGTTGGTGACACTTTTACTATTGATAAACTTCGTTATCACAAGATAATCATCGCAACCGATGCTGATGTGGACGGAGCACACATTCGCACTCTTCTCCTTACCCTTTTTTATCGTTATCTTGAGCCGATTATCATCGGTGGTTACCTCTACATTGCCCAGCCGCCACTCTACAAACTGAAACAGGGGAAGGTTTTGTACTATGCTTACTCCGACGAAGAACGTGATGGGGTGATCAAGCGACTAGGAGGAAATAAACTTTTAGATTCTGGCGCGAACGAAGAAGAAAAAGAAGAAGAGGAGGAAAGGGAAGAAGGAAGGAGTGAAACTGAGACCCCGACTCGCAAGAGTAAAATTAGCATTCAACGATACAAAGGTCTTGGTGAAATGAATCCTGAAGAACTCTGGGAAACAACCATGGACCCCGAGAAGCGTATTTTGCGACAAGTAACAGTTGATGAGGCGGTTGAAGCTGATCGCATTTTCACTACCTTAATGGGCGACGAAGTCGAACCGCGCAAAATTTTCATCCAAACCCATGCCAAGATGGCGACACTGGATGTTTGACCAATAAATGAACTTCCGGTTTTTACCTCTACGTCTAAAGAAAGAAACTGTGTGAAAAATTGATTATACCAACTCCTCACGATCGTGCTGAAGTGGAACAATAGTTCATTTTTCCATAGTTCTTCTACTTTTTCTCTCCAATCTCCGTTTGCAATCGGATTATCAAATCGACGGTTGAAATACCCTCCAATTTTTCGGTTCGGCTCTCGACGGTTAATTTGCCAACTTGAACTTCTTTATCACCGATCACAATTAGATAGGGAACTTTTTGCAGTTTATGATTTCTGATTTTTTTACCCAAACTCTCATTACTCTCATCTAGCTCAACCCGGATTTGTCCTTGTCGCAATTCCTCGTAAACTGTTTTTGCGTATTCTTGATGCGCTTCACCAATCGGTAGGATAACAGTTTGCACCGGTGCTAACCACAGCGGAAAGGCGCCGGCGTAATGCTCGATCAAGAAAGCCATTACCCGTTCGGTTGTGCCAATCGAGGAGCGATGAACGGCGAAAGCGCGTTCTTCTTTACCACTTTCGCCGATGTAAGTAAGATTGAAGCGCTCGGGCATGCAGAAGTCATATTGGACAGTGAAGGCGGTGTCTTCTTTGCCGTTCACGTTTTTCATCTGAATATCAATCTTCGGTCCATAGAAAGCAGCTTCACCCTTCGCTTCCTCGAATTGCCCATGTCGCTTTTGTAATAGTTGGCGTAAGAGCACCTCACCTTTTTCCCAAGCGGTATCGTTCTTATAATATTTCTCGCTATTAGCGCGATCGCCGAGTGACAAGCGATAGCGGTAATGTTTACCGAGATGCAAACCAAGAATACCCGTCACATGCTCAATCAAGTCGAGTGCCGTGGCAATCTCTTTGATCGCTTGTTCTTCCGAGGCACAGATAATATGGGCGTCAGCAAGACACATGACCCGTGTGCGTTGGAGCCCCATTAATTCGCCGGACTGTTCATAGCGATAGAGCTTCGCTAGTTCGGCAATCCGCATCGGCAATTCACGATAGCTATGTGGTTTAGACAAGTAAAGTTGGAAGTGGTGTGGGCAAGTCATCGGTCGAAGCATAAACTCATCTTCGTCAATCTTGATCGGTGCGTACATCGAATCTTGATAGTACGGATAGTGTCCCGATTTCTTGTAGAGTTCCAAACGAGCAATGTCCGGTGTGCTTACGTGTTGGTAACCGCGCTTGATTTCTTCGTCGATGATAAAACGTTCGAGAACTCGCTTGACCGTTGCTCCTTTGGGTAAGAACATTGGGAGTCCTTTACCTACTGTAGGGTCAATATAAAACAGGCCTAATTGTGGCCCCAATTTCTTATGGTCTCTCTCCTCGTTTGTCTCCATCGGGATTTAGCATATCATAACTCTTTTGCTCCTTCCAGAATAACGCTTGGTTCTCCGTTGCGTAGGGATAACCGTCCGCGGACAACCAGACACTTCTCGGGAACGATCAATTCTTTGTATTGCTCATAAGAACGATTGAAGATGACAACCTCGATTTGATCAGTGAAGTCGGCAAGTTTGAAGAAGGCCATCCGTTCGCCACGTTTAGTCAGAATGTTCCGAACTTCTTCCACCAGACCACCGACGACCACCGACGACCCTTCTCCTTTCTGTTTGAGATTTTTAATACTGTTCTCGGTAGTGAATTTGGCTCGAAAAGGTTCTAGGGGATGTCCGGATATGTAGAGACCGAGTAACTCTTTCTCCCAAGCCAACTTTTCGCGCAAGGTGGCCGGTGGCGCTGGATCAAGTTTTAAACTCGGGACACTCGATGTATCAGCCATAAGGGTAAAGAGTGATTCCTGATTCCTTTTACTTGTGTCGGCGTCACGATTGTAGGCCAAGAGACGATCAATATTCGCGAGCATGGTTGCCCGATCGGTACCCAGAGAATCCATTGCTCCGGCCTGGATGAGCGCCTCGAGAGATTTCTTATTTAAGTTGCGATGGATAATCCGTTCCAGGAAGTCAGAAATAGATTGGAAGGAACCGTGTTTTTTTCTCTCTTCGACAATCACGTTAGCAATTTCGGCCCCGAGGTTTTTTATCGTATAGAGGCCGAAACGAATTTTATCACTCGGGGTCTTGACCACTGTGAAGTCGCCGAAACTCTCGTTAACATCCGGTGGTAGAACCGGCAGTCCCATTCTCACGCATTCGTTAATTACCTCGGTGATCGTTTCGAGATTCCCGGATTCCGCCGAGAGCACGGCGGTCATGTATTCGGCTGGATAATTTGCTTTCATGTAAGCCGTTTGATAAGCCACTTTGCCGTAACTGGCGGCATGCGCTTTATTGAAGCCATAACCTTGAAAAGGTTCGAACAGATCCCAAAGCTCCTCCGCCTTTTCTTTTTTCATTCCTCCATTTTTGATACAACCTTCGACGAAAAGAATGTGTTGCTTGGCCATTTCTTTAGGAATTTTTTTACCAACGGCTTTACGAAATTTGTCGACCTCTCCCCAGGAATAACCGGCCACCTCGGTCGCCGTCATCAGGAGATCGTCTTGATAAACCAACACCCCATAAGTCGTTTCCAGAAAATTTTTCATTTTTGGATGAAAAAATTTGATTGGTTTCTTTCCATGCTTGCGGGCAATATATTCATTAATATTATCCATCGGACCGGGACGGTAAAGAGCCACCATGACGTTGATATCATGAATCGTTGTCGGTCGAAGTTCTTTGAGACTTTTGGTCATCCCGGAACCGTTCAATTGGAAAAGGCCGGTGGTTTCGCCGCGGGCCAGGATGTCAAAAGTTTTTTGATCATCGAGAGGAATTTTCTCGATCTTGATCTCTTTTTTATGAATTTTTTTTACCAATCGAATGGAATCTTCGAGAATAGAGAGATTTCTGATTCCCAAGAAATCGAGTTTAAGGAGGCCGGCGTCTTCGATAGCGTGCATGTCGTATTGAGTGATAATCTTTCCCCCCTTCGGATCAAGTTGGACAGGGACATAATCAGTGATCGATGAGGGGGCAATAACCACGCCGGCGGCGTGAACCGAAATGTGACGGGCCCCACCCTCAATTTTCCTGGCGAGATCGATGATTTGTTTAGATTCTGGTTCCCGCTCGTAGGCGGTTTTGAATTCCGGGGTCAATTCCAGGGCATGCTTGATGGTCATCGGGAATCCCTGTGAACCCATGGGGATTAGATTGGCCAAGCGATCACCGATAGCGTAAGGAAAACCAAGAGCGCGGGCGACGTCGCGGACGGCACCACGTGCCATCATTGAGCCGAAGGTGCCAATCTGGGCAACTTTGTCTTCGCCGTATTTCTTTTTGACATAGGTGATGATCTCATCGCGGCGCTTGTCGGCGAAATCCATATCAATATCTGGCGGCGACGGTCGGTCGGGATTGAGAAAACGTTCGAAGGGTAATTTATAGATCAGAGGATCAACGCCAGTGATGCCGAGAAGATAAGAGACGAAGGATCCGGCCGCTGACCCCCTAGTATTGGTGAAGATTCCTTGTCGCTTTGCCTCACTGATGATGTCGGACACCACCAAAAAGTAGGGAGAATAACCTTTGTCGGTTATGACTTTGAGTTCGTGGTCAACTCGAGCCGTTGCCTCGGCGCGCGAGCCCGGATTGCCCAAGAGGTAATCGGCGAGGCATTCCCTGGTTTGTTTGATCAACAATTCATCGTAGCTCTCACCTCGCGCGAGAGGATATTTCGGGAAAACCCATTTTCCTAGCTCGAGTTCTATGTTGCAGAGTTCAGCAATGCGCAAGGTGTTCTCGAGGGCTTCGGGTGTGTCGGTGAAGAGTCGAGCGGCTTCCTTCTGATCAATGAAGGAGAAATCTTCTCCGGCCGCCGAGAAACGTTTGCTGTCATCAAAATTGTTTTGCTGAATAGCAACAAGGGTGTCATGAGCTTTAGCGTCATCCGGTTCAAGATAATGAGAATCGTGAGTGGCGACGAGTGGAATTTTGGTTTGCCGAGCGAGCTCGATTGTCGCTAAACGAATAGCGTTCTGGGTCTCGATCTTTGGGTGGTTCATAATTTCTAGAAAATAATTTTCTGGACCAAAGATCTCACGATATTCGCGAACTATCGTTTCGGTACGAGACTGATCGCGAGATTGAAGGGCTCGCCCCAACTCGCTCGCCATGCAGCCGGAGAGACAGATAATTCCCTCGTGATGCGTGACGAGCAATTCCTTATCCATGCGAGGTTTGTAATAGTAGCCTTCGAGGTTCGCGGCGGTCACTAACTTAATTAAGTTTTGATAGCCAGTGCGATTCTTGGCAAGCAAGGTGAGATGATAACGTTTGTTGTCGATGTTTGGCTCTTTGTCATGCCGCCCCCGGACGGCGATGTAGGCCTCGACGCCAATAATCGGTTTGACTTCGGCGCTCTGGCAAGTTTTGTAAAACTCAATGGCCCCATAGAGATTGCCGTGGTCAGTGAGAGCGAGGGCGGGCATACCGAGGCGCTTGGCTTTATTCACGAGACCATCAATTTTCGAAAGTCCGTCAAGAAGGGAATAGTGCGAGTGTGTGTGAAGATGGACGAAACTCATAATTATTGGGATTATAGCATGTTAAACTATTAGGAATGAGAGTCAAAAAGACGCAATACATAATCGGCATTGATGAAGCGGGGCGAGGGCCATTGGCTGGGCCAGTTAGCGTTGCGGCTGTTGCCACCATGTCAAGGCTTAGCCTTGACAATAGATTGCGAGATTCGAAAAAGTTATCGGAGAAGAAGCGCGAGCAATGGTTCAAATGGTTAAAGCAAAAACAGAAGAGTGGTCAACTTAAATTTACGGTCTCACTCGTGGGCGAAAAAATAATTGATCGAATTGGAATTGTCCTGGCAATTAGAATTGGTATTAAGCGATGCTTGTCACGTCTTACTTTGAATCCTAAACAATACCAAATCTTGCTTGATGGGAGTCTTTATGCGCCAAAAATTTACCGAAAACAAAAAACGATTATTCGCGGTGACGAGCAAGTGCCGATAATCATGCTAGCTTCAATCGCGGCCAAAGTGCGCCGCGACCAGCGAATGTGCAAATTGGCTTTAATTCACCCCGATTATGGTTTTGAAATTCATAAGGGTTACGGTACACGCTCTCACTACGTGGCGCTTCGCCGCCGTGGTCTCTCACCCCTCCATCGTCGGTCATTCCTTAAAAATTTTCAACCTTGATTTGCTCGCGAATGAGAAGGATGCTAAGATATAGGTATGGTTGTTCGAATGAGACATACGCGGGCGCATACCGGTAATCGCCGGTCGCATCACGCACTCGCCACTTTGCGGCTCGCGCGGTGTGAGAAGTGTGGCCAAGCGCGTCGCCAGCATACGGCCTGCGCGAATTGTGGTTTCTATCACGGCCGAGAAGTGATTAATGTGCTTGCTCGATTGACCAAAAAAGAAAAGAAGCGCAAAGCCAAGGAGCTTGAAGTTAGAATGGGAAAGAAGGTTTAAGTTTCTAATCTATCACCCGTCCAAGGCGGGTGACCTTTAATGGCTAATAGGCATTTGTCAAGAAGTATTGCGACTCAATCACTCTTCGAGTGGGATTTCAATGGCCAGCAAAATGGTGTGATTGATCGAATTGTGGATCGCAATCTTAAAGAATTCGCCCCCGGTCTTGATGATCGAGTGTTTGTTGACCGGCTGGTGCATGAAGTGGTGGTTGGTCGACGGAAGCTCGATCACATCATCGAGAAAGCGGCGCCCGAATGGCCGATTGAGAAAATTGCGATCATCGATCGCAATGTTTTGCGGATTGGGCTTTGGGAACTTCTTTTCGCTGATCGGAAAGAAGTGCCGGCGCGAGTGGCGATCAATGAAGCGATTGAAGTGGCTAAAACCTATGGTGGTGAGAATAGCGGTAAGTTTGTAAATGGCGTTCTTGGCACAGTGTATAAAGAGATCGGTGAACCCGGGAAGGATGATGTCCCCCTTAAGAAGAAACGGCTTAAGGATGTTCCCTACGAAGATATGCCGATCGAGAAGTTGGGTGGAGCGGTGATTTACGCGCGGCATCCGGACGGTGCTCCGCGCCTCGCTTTCGTTCACGATATTTTCGGTCACTGGACGTTGTCTAAGGGGCATTTGGAAAAAGATCAAGTTGAAGAAATAGCTACGACTCGCAAGATTAAAGAGGAGATTGGTATTGATATTAGAATTATTGAAAAACTGGCTGAGAATGAATATGTCGCATCGAATCCGGAGACGGGCAAGATTCGAAAACGAGTCACTTATTATCTAGCGGAAGCTCCTTTCCAGCCACTCAAACTAGAGGAAGGAAAGGGTGGTCTCGATGATGTTCGTTGGTTTCCCCTCACTTCTGTGCCCGAGCTCAAAATGTATGATGATGTTGTCCCGATTGTTACCCGGGCACTCAATCGACTTTCGAATATTTAATTGCCAATGCCCCAACCAGATTTCCATATTTTTGAAAAGACAGTCGGAATTACCTTCCGCAATCTTAAATTACTCGAACAAGCTTTCACTCATCGTTCTTATCTTAATGAGAATCTGCGTTCCGGGCTCAATCACAACGAGCGATTAGAGTTTCTCGGTGACGCAGTGCTTGAACTTGCTACCACCGATTACCTCTATCGCCATTATCCAGATAAGACGGAGGGTGATTTGACCGCTTATCGGGCGGCGCTTGTCAATACTGTCACTATTGCCCAAGTGGCGGCCGACATTGGTCTCAACGATTATTTGCTTTTATCACGCGGCGAAGCTAAAGATATTGGTCGAGCAAGACAAGCGATCCTCGCCAACACTTTTGAATCACTGATCGGCGCGTTTTATCTCGATCAAGGGTTTGAAGTTGCACAGGGATTTATAAATAAGTATTTAATACCGCGGGTTGGGCAAGTGATTGCCGAGCGGCGATCACAAGATGCTAAAAGTTTTTTCCAAGAACGAGCCCAGGCTGAAACCGACATAACGCCAGCGTATGAGCTCCTTCGAGAATCAGGTCCAGATCATGACAAAACTTTTACCGTTGGCCTTTATATTGGCAAAGAGCTAATGGCGACCGGCAGTGGCCATTCTAAACAAGAGGCCGAACAAGTGGCCGCTCGCGAAGGGTTGAAACGCCGCGGTTGGACCGAATAATTTATTATGCGCCTCACGAAGCTCGAACTAACTGGTTTCAAGTCATTTGCCAAGAAAACGGAGTTCCTTTTTGAAGCGTCAATTACCGCGGTCGTTGGGCCGAATGGTTCGGGGAAATCAAACATTGCCGAGGCTTGTCGTTGGGTACTCGGCGAGCAATCACTCAAGTCGCTTCGTGGTCGACGGGGAGAAGATTTTATTTGGAATGGGACTGGTCGAGAACGCACTAATCGGGCAGTTGTTAATGTTACTTTCGATAACCATGATCACAAGTTTCCACTTGATTATGACGAAGTGACGATTGGTCGCGAGGTGGAACGGGATGGAACCAATATCTATAAGATCAATCGTTCATTGGTTCGACTTCGCGATGTGACCAATTTACTAAACGCGGTCTCGATCGGCGCTTCGGGTTATCATATTATGAGTCAGGGGGAAGCGGATCGTCTTTTGAGTGCCAATGACATCGAGCGGAGACAAATGATCGAGGATGCTTTAGGATTGAAGATTTATCAAGCGCAAATTAGCGAGAGTGAAAAGAAGTTGGCGAAGACACAAATTAACCTTCGCGAAGTGGAACTCTTGCGGCGAGAGATTACTCCCCACTTGCGCTTCTTGAAGAAAGAGATGGAGAAAATTGGGCGCACCCAAACTTTGCGGGCCGAGCTCAAGAAGTTGGCGCTCATTTACTTTGCCACTGAGGCGCATTATCTTACCAGCGAGCGCGAAGTGGTCGAGAGAACGAAGGTTGAACCACAAATGGTGCTGACCGAGATTGCCACTCGATTTGAAATTCTAGCGCAAAAGGAGGGAATATCAGCAGAAGATCCGCCTCTAGCTCAAAAGCTTCGAGGACTTGATGAACGGCTCGGCCGTCTGGCCGAGGAGCGCAATGAAATAAATCGCGCGGTGGGGCGCCTCGAAGGACAAGTTGAGGCTTGGGAAAGTGTTGTTGGGCCAAAGAGTGAGGAGACTGTTTCCAAATCAGCCGTGGCGGTTTTAGCCCAAGAGTTGGAAACGACTCTTGAAGAAGGTCAAGAATCTAATGACTTACTTCTGCTCCGCCATTTACTTGATAAGGTGGCCGAGATTAGCCACCGCCTTCGAATTTTGGGTGGCAGTAGTGTTTCTCCGGAGAATAAGGGGCAGACGGCCGCACTTGTGCGTCTAAATTCAGATCGAGAAAAGTTTAATCAGAAATTAATCACGCTTGCGGTCGAGTTCACTAAACTAGAAACGGAACGGAAGAATACTCGTAACGTTTGGGACCACGAACGCGAGAATCGGCAGGGGATGGAACGAGAAATTTTCGAACTCAAACTTCGCCAAGCCGAGAGTGAGACTAAGCGCGCC
>DATDVJ010000010.1:0-7381 GCA_036517595.1 Minisyncoccota bacterium | reverse complement strand
CACAAACAAACTTTTTATCTTCATCTCAAAGAATGTGAGTTTCGTTTTAACTACCGGCGGGACGATCTTTATGCTAAACTATTGACATTATTCACCCAACGACAGGTCCTCGAATAGGTCTCTGTCCTAGTCTTGAACCTTATTTATATGTCCGAGAAAAGCATTATGAAAAGCCCTGCCACACTGCCCAGAAACTTCTTGGGCAGAACCCCAAAAAGAAAAATGTCCTTTCCATTTTAGAAAAAATCCACCCCCGCGAAAATCAAAAGAGCAAGGAACTTTTTTCTTTTTGGGGTTGCCGAGTGGAGCGAGGCGGTGGCGGGGCTTTCGTGGAGCGTACAATTTAATTTAGAGCCACCACGCGCTCCGCGCGTGCGACATTACCGATTTTGGAAATAGGTTCTAACTTGGTACAATGAAGACACCATCAACGAACTGAACGGTTTTTTGGCTTCCGCAAAATCGCTCCGCTATTGTAATTCCGACAATGTTTCTCTTGGTGACCCCACCGGGAATCGAACCCGGATTACCGCCTTGAGAAGGCGATGTCCTAACCGTTAGACGATAGGGCCCACAAGCTGAATAGTTTTTAGCCCCATTAGCTTATAGCTTTTAGGAGATTATGGCAATAAAGAGTGCTATTGTCGCTGCTCTAATCGCCTTCGGTTCCATTTTTTGATTGCGATGAGAAATAGTTTTTGATCCAATTAAACCCACCCTAGATAAGCGGGTCTTTGTTTTTCAACGTTTCTGCCATTCGGGTTCTTGCCGCGCAAGGAGAGATTCTTTCTGTTCCGGATGAAGCATAATTTCTTCAACTACTCGTTCGAGGCGCATCGCTTGCGAACCTTTGATCAACACAACATCGCCGGCGGCAAGGAGACGATCAAGAGTTTGTCCCGTCAAGGTGGCATCATCAAAGTGCAGAAGTTTCTTCGATCCGAAACCGGCTTCCGTCGCGCCTTCGCCGATAAACTTTGCTCGCACGCCGACCGTTACGATCAGATCGCAGACTCCCGCGGCCGTTTTGCCGATTTCGCGATGAGCGTCAATCGTGTACGCGCCCAACTCGAGCATGTCGCCAAAAACGGCGATTTTTCTTCCCCCGCTTGAAAAATTTTTAAGCATTTCTAGCGCTGCGCTCATCGCTGTCGGGGAAGCGTTATAGCTGTCGTCAAGAATCCAAGTGTTTTTAATACCCTCAATCAGACGCCCCCGCCCGGGCGGGGGCGTGTAATTTTCTAAGGCTTGAGTGACAGTCAGAATCGGACAGTCGGCGGCAATACTGACGGCTACAGCCGTGAGAATAGCATAGAGCTGATGCCGACCATAAAGTTGGGCTAAACGAAGCGGCAGAGTGTGACCATTGTAGTCAATTTTGCAAACTAAACCACGCGGTCGGCCGTTCTCGTCTTGGGCGAGCTGGTCATTGCCGACCCGAATATCAGACGATTTATCCCACCCCACACGAATGATTTTCTTTCCAGTTAATTTTTTCTTATCAATAAATTTGGCGGTGATCGCCCTAACTCGCTCGTCATCTTCATTGACAATCACTGTTCCCCTCGGCTTTACCGCTAGGAGAAGAGACCCCTTCTCTTCAAAAAGAGTTTCCGGGGAGGGGAAGAATTCCACATGCACCGGGACGATAGGCAAGCTAGTTAAAACGGCGATATCCGGACGAAGCCAACACCCAAGCGATTTGATATCACCAGCCCGATCAGCCCCGACCTCAAGCACTAGCCATTCCGGATACGGCGTGCGAAAAATGATTAGACGCAAGCCGTGTAAAATATTCTTTGACCAACCAAGCGGATTGTGCCAAGCGTTTGGGACACCGAGAATGGTTAGCGGGACGCCAATCTCGTTGTTGTAGCTTTTGGGACTTTCGCGGACAACGCTGGTCGCCCTAAGGCCCAGAGCAATGGCGTCTTTAGCGCTAGTCTTTCCGACACTGCCGGTAATAGCCACAATTTTGGGCCGGTAACGTTTAAGGACAAGGATCGCCTCAAAACGTAAAATGGTGACGATGACTGAACGAAATAAGGCTTTAATCATACTTTAGCGATCGGGCGGAATTTGATAGTAGTTTAGCAGAAATTTAGTGAGATTGAAAAATGGTTTGGCTAGAGTCGCGGAAGCATATTCAGCCCCTTGAGGTTCAGTGGCATAGAGAAAAATCGAGAAGCGTGGATTACTGGCAGGAAAATATCCGAAGAAGGAATGGAGGTAGCGATCAGCATAGTAACCGCTCCCGGGCTTTGGCATCTGCGCTGTCCCAGTTTTCGCCGCCACTCGATAATGGGGTAAACTTTCCCGGCCACCGAGAAGAACTTTATCTACCACCTCAACGAGCATGGCGGTGGTGGTGCTGGCGACCGCTTCGCTGACTACTTGGCGTTTGATCTCCGGTTTCGTTGTCACTGTTAATTTAGTCTCATAATTAATTTCTTTGGTTATAAAAGGGCGAACGAGACGACCACGATTAGCGAGCGAGGAGAGAGCAGTGGTAATCGTAATTGGAGTGATGGCAATCCCCTGACCGAAGGCGGCCGTCGCGTATTCTACTTCGCGTTGATCTTCTAAATTACCAGCTAAACTGCTAAGTTCCCCCGGGAGATCAATTCCCGTTTTCTCCCCCAAGAGACCGAAATCTTGAAAATATTTTTCGAAGCGTTTAGTGCCTAATTTTTGCATGATAAAAATTGCTCCGGTGTTGAGTGATTGATTAATAACTTCTTGCATCGAAACGACCCCGCGACCCCGTTGGTCATGGTTCTCGATTCGCCGATTATTCAAGCTGACAAAACCGAGATCGTTATAAGTCGTGGTAGCGGTAATCACTTTGGCGTCTAGACCAGCGCTTAACGTGAGGGGTTTCATAATTGAACCCATCTCATTTACCCCTTCGATGAGTGGGTTACTTAAATGTTTGATGTCGGATTGCTTACCACCGGGATCGAAGGTTGGCCGAGCGGCCATCGAGATAATCGCTCCAGTCTGGGGATCCATAATAATTCCACCAACGGTAGTTGTACGCCATTTGGTTTCAATTGATTCTAGTTCCCGTTCAAGGAAACGTTCCACCGTGGGTTCAATGGTGGTCACAATGTCGCCGGCGCCACTCGTTGTATCTTGGGGGTGTGTTAGTCCTAAAAAGATTTGCCCGAGGAAACTTGAGAAACCGATCGGTATTTGGCGTTTCAGGACATCGTCATAATATTTTTCTAGACCATATTGTCCAGCATAATCGTCATTTCCTCCTCGGGAACTCATGAGGCCCAGGACATGGGCGGCCAGTGTGCCACTGGGATAGAAACGCCAGCGTTGCAAAATCAGTTGCACGCCCGGTAAATTAAGGGCCGTGATGGCTATCATTTGCTCCTCATCGAGACGAGAGGCGATTTCCTCATAAGGGTCGTTAGCCCTATTTGCTCGATTCATGAAATTGTTGTAGTCGAGCGGGATAATAGCGGTGAGGGCCGTATAAACCACTTCAGGATCTTCAAGTCGACTGGGGTTGATGACTAGTAGGTATCCGGTCTGAAGCGTGGCGCCAGAAACTTTTTTACCATCGCGATCGGTAAAATAAATTGTTCCACGATCAAAAGTTTGATTACTCGGTTTTTCATATTGACGGTCAGCCAAAGCCCGATAGTCATCACCGTTAACGATTTGGACAAAAAATAATTTTGTCGTGATTCCAGCGGCGGCAAAAAGAAAGATTATCGACAAGCCGCGGAGTCGGGCTTGCCTATCGACCATCATAATCCTGCGAACTAACAAGGAGCCCGGTGGTTTCCGAGGCGATGGTGTAAGATGACCCAATTCCAGAGTCCACGAATCCTAAGGCATAAGCTAGATCTAGAGTTACGTTACTACTTAGAGTAAAAGCACGGGCTTCAAGATTAGTAACCTCACTCTGCAAGATGGCTATTTCTCGACTGACATCTCGTTTGTTTACGGCATGGAAAACAACTCGATTAACGAGGAAAATATAACTAACAATTGATAAAGCAATTAAACCGAGAAGAAACACGGTTTGCCATTCTCGTTGATGATGTGTTTTAGAAATAATTTTGGTCATTTTATTTTTGAAATTATACGCAAGGTGGCGCTACGAGAACGAGGGTTACGGAGTTCTTCTCCCCGCTTCGGGCGAATGGCATGTTTGGTTAGAATTTGCCCTTCGCCTAGGCGAGCCCAATTCTGGAATTGTCTCTTAACGATGCGGGCCTCAAGACTATGAAAACTGATTACCGCGAGGCGTCCTCCAAGTGTCAGGATAGACCAGATATCAAGGAGGCCATCAGTGAGAGCACCCAACTCATCATTGGTGGCGATTCGCAGAGCTTGAAAAGTTTTGGTAGCAAAGTGCTTTCTCGTGAAGTGATAACCCTTCGGCACCGCCCTTTCAATCACCGAGACAAGTTGATAGGTGGTGAGAATGGGTGTCGCGTGACGAGCGGCGACTAGCGCTTCGGCAATCCGTCGAGCGTGGCTTTCTTCGCCATAACGAGTCAAGAGATCAGTCAGTTGTGGTGCCGATAACTCATTCACTAAACGAGCCGCGTTCAATCCTTCTGCATCTTTTCCATTGAGTGTCATCAGCAACGGTCCGTCACCTTGGAAGCTGAAGCCACGAATCGGATCAGCCAGTTGTAGTGATGATAGACCGAGATCAAGAAATGCGCGATCGACATTATTGATTCCGAGAGTATTTAGATGAGATCCGGTGGCCCGAAAATTACCAGTTCGGAAAATTGTCCGGCAAGGCAAATTGGCAAGATTACGCTCGGCCCGGCTAATTGCTTCAGGGTCAACATCGAAGCCAATCAGTAAACCATCTCGGCCGATTTTCTCGCTAATTGCCCGAGCATGTTCTCCGCTACCTAAAGTACCGTCGAGAACAGTGAGTCCCGGCTGGAGATCGAGTCCCGTCACAACTTCGTGTAAAAGAACTGGTTCGTGATTCATGCTGGAGGCCGAGAATTAGAACACCCCAATTTCTCCCAGTTTCTCAGCTAAGACATCGGCTTGTTTCTCGATTTTTGCTACATGTTCGCGCCAACGCTCTTCATCCCAAATCTCAATGCGATCGCTGACGCCGGCAACCACGACTTTTGTTTTCAATCCCGCAAACTCCTTCAAGAAATCGGGGATCAAAATTCGTCCTATCGAATCCACTGCACTCTCAACCGCCCCAGCCAACATGAAGCGGTTGAAACCGCGGGTATCAGCCTGGCCCATCGACAAACGCGAAAGTTTTTCCATCATCTTCTCCCATTGCTTGACCGGATAGACGAAGAGGCAGGTATCGAGTCCGCGAGTGATGACCACCTTACGCCCGACGGCTCGCCGGAAAGTGGCCGGCACCGCAATTCGCTTCTTGGGATCAATAGTGTGTCGATATTCGCCGATGAGCATAAAAAATAATTCCCCACTTCAACCCACTACCATGATAGTATAGACCACTCTTCACCACCAACCAACATAGTTATCCACAAGCAAAAAACGACCTCCGGTGAGATCGCTGAACTGTTGGTAAATCACTACAATAGTAAGTTTATTTTGGTCGTAAGGTGGGAAAGTAAATTACTTCGCGGATGTTGGTTACGCCGGTTAAGAGCATCACCAAACGATCAACACCAATACCGATGCCACCGGCCGGTGGCATACCGTACTCGAGTGCATCGAGAAAGTCTTGATCTTTAGCTTGGACTTCCTTGTCCCCTGCCGTTTGAGCTACTTTTTGGGCTACGAATCGTTCAGCTTGTTCAAGTGGATCATTCAATTCTGAGAAGGCCTTAGCGATTTCGAGACCACCGATCACGAGTTGGAAAGCGTCAACGAGCGTCGGGTTATCATTATGGCTTTTAGCCAACGGTAAAGCATTTTTCGGATAATCAATGACGAAAGTTGGTTGAAAAATCTTTGGTCGACACACTTTCTTATAGATATAGTCCATCACTGTCTCGCGGCTAGCGCCAGTCGGTAAGGTGACGCCGAATTGCGTGGCCTTGAGTGTTAGTTCACGGAGATCAGCTGTCTCAGGATCGGTGATCAGGGCTTGGCGTTTGAGGAGATCGAAGTAAGGAATCACCTTGAAGGACTCATTGAAATTAATTTTTTGATCGTCATAAATTAGGTGATCAAACTTAGTGATTTGTTTGACTAATTTTTTGATCAATTTCTCAACGAAGGCTCGTTGCTTAGTTGCGTCGCTGTAAGCTTCGTAGAATTCAAGCATAGTAAATTCAGGATTGTGAGTCGCATCGATTCCTTCATTACGGAAGCAACGTGAGAGTTCATAGACTTTAGGGAAACCGCCCATCAGCATTCTCTTCAAATACAATTCGGGAGAAATTCGAAGGTAGAGAGATAGATCAAGCGCTTCATGGTGGGTCTTGAAGGGTATCGCGCTTGCGCCGCCGTAAAGTGGTTGGAGAATCGGAGTTTCCACCTCGAGATAATCAGCTTGATTAAGAAAGCCGCGGAGACTAGTGATGATGGTTGATCGAGTAATGAAACGTTGCTTGACGACCTCATCCATTAGGCTGTCGAGATAGCGACGACGGAAGCGTTCCTCCGTGTCACTAAGTCCGTGCCATTTGTCGGGTAGAGGACGAAGAGTTTTGGCGAGCGGCGCCCAGTTCTCGGCGAAGAGTGTTCGTTCTTGTCGCTTGGTCAATCCCAGATTGCCACTTACGGTAACGAAGTCGCCTCGATCAATTGTCTCTATCAGCAAATCAAAAGCCGGCTCACCAATTGTGTTTTGTTTCAATAAAACTTGGATTTTACCACTACCATCATCCAGATCGAGAAAAACTAGCACTCCCTGATGCCTGATCCCCATTATGCGTCCAGCGACAGTTAATGGTTTTTTTCGTTTCGATAAAGTGACAAAACGTTTGTTTAAATCACCCAAGGTAACATCACGTTTAGTCTCAATCGGGTAAGGATCCCGGCTAACAGCGCGAAGTCGAGCTAGCTTGTGAGAACGTTCGGCCCGAAGTTCGTCAAGTGAGGCCATCTAAGCAATACGAATAATCTCGTAATTCACTTTACCCTTTGGTGTCGAGACAACCACCGTGTCCCCTTTTTTCTTTTTAAGTAAACTGGCGCCGAGGGGTGAGAGGTAGGAGATTTTACCAGCCAGCAGATCAACTTCTTCCGGACCAACGATTTGATATTTTGTTTCTTCACCACTCGACTGTTTTTTAACCATCAGAGTTGAACCGATTTCTACTTCTGAAGTGTGTCGAGCGGCGATAATTTCGGAGATTTTTAAAATGCCTTCAAGCTCCATAATTCGATCCTCGATATCGGCTTGCTCTTCTCTCGCCGTTTGGTATTCAGCATTTTCCGACAGATCACCGAG
>DATDVJ010000009.1:0-15142 GCA_036517595.1 Minisyncoccota bacterium | reverse complement strand
GCGAAGAAACTTTGACGCGCGACGAAGCGCGCTTTCAAACCGAGCTCGAGGAAGCTGTGCTTCTCACTGATCGCGAACTTTTACATTATGTTGATAGTGATAACCAGGGAGTTGATGTTGCCGTCGATCGAGAGAAGCAGGCGGTCCTCCATCGACAAATTGAGCGACTCAAAATCCAGCTCGAAGATATGGGGGTGGAGAGTAGCGATGTGTTAATTGAATATAAGCAGGTAAGTGAACGAGACGTTTTCCTTCTGCGGGAGATGGAAGATTTGAGTAAGAGTATCATCTCGCTGGAGAAAATCCTTGTTGACCTTAAAGAGAAGTGCGCGATTGAATTTGAACGGGGACTCGAGAAGATCAGTCACCAGTTCCAAGAATTTTTCACTACTCTCTTTGATGGTGGCGTGGCGTCACTCTCTCTGACCATAGAGCGGGAAGGGGGAGATCGCGAAGAGGAAGAAGGGGAGGGGAGAAACCTCGATGGAGATGGGGATAATACTGAAGAAAAAAGAGAAGCGCGTGGCGTAGAAGTGTCGATTAGTTTGCCGCGCAAGCGCATTCGTGGACTGCAGATGCTCTCGGGCGGTGAACGTGCTCTCACTTCAATCGCGCTTCTCTTCGCGATGTCGCAAGTGAACCCACCCCCCTTTCTCATCCTTGACGAAACCGATGCTGCGCTTGATGAGGCCAACTCGCGTCGCTATGGCGAGATGGTGGAGACTCTCGCTGAACATTCGCAACTGATTTTAATCACTCATAACCGCGAGACGATGTCCCATGCCGGCGTGATCTACGGTGTCACCATGGGTCAGGACAGCGTCTCGCGTCTCCTCTCCATCAAACTTGATCAGGCCGTAGGGTACGCGAAGCAGTAGTCATTTTACACAAACTCGAAGTCAATCATCCGCGCAGGGAGGTCAGTTTTAATTACTTTGATGCGCACGGGGTCGCCGAGGCGATACTTCTTGCCAGTATTCTTACCAACCATCGCATAATTTTTCTCATCGAAGATATAAAAGTCATCTTTGAGTACTGCCAAACGCACCATCCCTTCGGCAAGAGTTTCGGTTTCTTGAATAAATATTCCCCACTTGGCAAGACCAGAGATCACCCCGTTTACCACTTGACCAATTTTGGTTTCCATGAATTCAATCTGTTTATAGCGAATTGAATCGCGTTCGGCATCTTGCGCTTCAACCTCGCGCATCGAGGCGTAAGCGGCGAGGCGGTGATATTCGGTGAGTAGGGTGGGAACGGGGGTTTCGCCGCGACGATAGAGATCGAGCAGACGATGAACCATCACATCTGGGTAGCGACGGATCGGCGAAGTGAAGTGGGTATAATGCGCGAAGGCGAGGCCATAATGCCCGATATTTTTTGTATCATAAATTGCTTTAGCCATCGCTCGCATTGTCGCCGTCCGGACCATTACTTCTTCTGGCGTGCCAGCAACGGATTGAAGAAAGGCATTAATTGCCTGACCGTTTATCCCTTCTTTAGTTATTGGCAGGCGATAACCTAAAGGACGAACGAAGGTGGCAAGAGTTTCGAGCCGTTCGCGGTCCGGCAAGTCGTGAACGCGATAGACGAAGCGGCCGGATTTGTCACCTACGAGTTTCGAGACATATTCGGCCACCAGCCGATTAGCAAGAAGCATAAAGTCTTCAATCAAGAGATGAATGTCAGTCCGCATTTTTTTATAAACACTAATCGGTTGGCCAGTTGGATCGAGGGTGAATTTAATTTCCTCATTTTCGAAAGTGATAGCGCCGGCGGCAATCTTCTTAGCGCGGAGGGCATAAGCGAGTTGATTGAGCGCAAGGAGTTCTAGCGCGAATACTCCTTCTTGCTTGTCAAGAGTCACTTGTCCCTCTTCGTAAGTGAATCGTTTGGCTGAACGGATAATCGTTTTCTCAAAATTAGTTTTCAAGATTTCGCCGGTGGGCGACATTGTGACGATGACCGAGAAAGTGAGTTTGTCTTCATTCGGTTTTAAACTGCATAGGTCATTCGATAATATTTCAGGAAGCATGGGAATAGTGCGATCAACAAGATAAATGGACGTAGCGCGTTTCTGCGCTTCTTGATCAAGCGCTGTCCCCAGGTGGACATAGTGTGAGACATCGGCGATGTGAATACCCACTTCATGGTTGCCATCTTTTAAGGTTTGGAAAGACAAAGCGTCGTCAAAGTCTTTAGCATCAATAGGATCAATAGTAAAAGTTGGGATATGACGAAAATCTCGCCGGCGTTTGGCTTCTTCTGGTTGAGCTTTCATTTCGATCGCCTTGAGTGTTATCGCCTCATCTTCAACAGCTTTCGGAAAAATTGATTTGAAACCGCGATCGTAGATGATGGAAAGCATCTCGGTTTCGTGTGTCCCTGGTTTACCGATTATTTCTAGTACTTCGCCCAGGGGATCCTTTTTCGGATCAGCCCATTTAATGATGTGAATTAAGGCTTTGTCACCAGCGGTTGCGCCCTTCAAATTACTAGGGTTAATCAAAATATCTTTATAAACCCGTTTATCGTCTGGCACGAGATAGAAGAGATTGTCTTGACTTTCTAAGGTGCCAACGAATTCAAGTTTTTTTCGTTCGAGAATCTCGGCTACTTCGCCAGTTTGATTGATTTCAAAACCATTTTTAGGCGTGACCGCTTCGGGATGAATGAGCACACGAACGCGGTCGCCGTGGAGCGCGGTTTTGAGATTGAGCGAGTCAATCTCAATTGCGGGAGCTTTAGAATCAGTACTAACATAACCAATTCCTTTGACGGAGATGCGAATTATCCCTTCAATATATTTTTCTTTCACATTTGTTACCATAGCATTGTTTGAGTAGTTGCTCAAATTAAAAAAATGGCTGGCAAAAACAGAGAGTTAAGAATGGGGCGCCGTGAGACGAGTGATCATAGTCTTGTTTAGCCGACGGGCCAGTTAGAGCGGAAGTCTCTGTCCTACCCCCTAATTTCTTTTAATGATTGAGATCGCTTGATTGTCTAGCGGTCTCTTTTTGTTTGCCTTTTTATCATTCACATGCTAGTCTCTAGTCCATGTTACGAATTAGGTTACAGCGGGTAGGGCGCAAACACGAGACAGCTTTTCGGCTCGTGGTGGTGGATCGGCGGCGCGGGCCACAGAGTGGTTGTACGCTTGAAGTGCTCGGGTCCTACGATCCGCGTCGGGGAAAACCAGCCCTCAAGGCCGAACGAATTAAACACTGGCTCTCGGTTGGGGCTCAAGCTTCAGGTACGGTCCACAACCTTCTCATTGATGCCAAGATTTTGACTGGTGCTAAGGTGAATGTGCTACCCAAGCGGAAGCCGAAGGCCGAGGTGTCAGTGGGAACATCCACCGAAATTCCAGTCGAGATTGAAAAACCGGCAGAAGTTGCTCTCCCTGAAATCCCCATCCCGATTTCTCTTTAATTTCACTTTTTGCTATCATCAAACCCAGCAGTTTAGTCGAATCACTGCACATTTAGTAATTCATTGAAGATTTTTATGGCTGAAAATTACATGGATCAAGAGTTTCTCTCGCAGGTGGTAAAATCATTAGTGGATCATCCTGAAGATGTTAAATTGAGTCGTAAGGTTGACGAGATGGGTGTTTTGCTGTCACTCGATGTTCACCCGGAAGATATGGGTAAGATCATTGGCCGGCAAGGGAACACGGCTAAGGCCATTCGTACTCTCTTGCGTGTGGTGGGGATGAAGAATAATGCCCGTGTTAATCTAAAAATTAATGAACCTGAAGGCGGTACTCGCCCAGAGATGAAGAGTGCTTCCGATTCCGTTGACGAAGCGATCAATGATCTAAAGGAGTAATTCGTCTCTCCCGATTGAATTTCCATATTGTTACATTATTTCCGAAACTCGTTGAGCCGTATTTCGCCGAGTCGATTGTTGCCCGGGCTTGTCGTCGGGGCGTGGTTCGAGTCTCAGTCCATGATCTTAAAAAGTACGGCGGCAAGCGTTACCGTGTTGACGATCGACCCTACGGTGGCGGCCCCGGGATGGTGATTCGCGCCGAACCAGTAATCCGTGCTGTTGCCGTTGCAAAACGCCAAGCTCCCAAAGCCAAAGTTGTTATTCTCTCGCCCGGGGGTAAAGAGTTTACCAATAAACTGGCTGAACAATGGGCGAAGCAAAGGATGCCGCTTATTCTCATTGCCGGTCGTTATGAAGGAATTGACGCGCGGGTGAAAAAAATACTTAAGGCGCAAGAGATATCGATTGGTAATTACACTGTGACCGGTGGTGAATTACCCGCGTTAATTATACTTGACGCAGTGACTCGTCGTTTGCCGGGTGTGCTTGGCGACGATTTGTCGGTCGAAGAGAAGCGTATTGTGAGTCATGATGTTTACACTCGGCCGGAAGTTATCACTATCAAGGGTCACCGTTACCGCGTGCCGAAAATCCTCCTCTCCGGTCATCATCAGAAGATTGATGATTGGAAGCTAGACAAAAAGGTTATGAATGTTTAATTGACCTAAGGCTAAAACTTTGGTAAATTTGACCTATGCTCCGATGGGGTTTCACTTTGACGAAAAATGGCATCCCAATGTTGTTCGTATGCTCGAAGAAATTCGTCAAATAAACGGTGGAATTAAATTTAATATTGAACATTATCCCGACGGCCGTTGGACGGCTGAATCTACTAATGCCGACGGAATTATTACTGGTGGTAATGATGTGAAGGAAACCCTGTCAATCATTAAAGATGCTATCTTTACTTACTATCAAATCTCGTCTCAATTATGCAACGATAGTTTGTTGAGGTCTGATAATGAAGCTGTGACTGTAACTCAAGCGGTTTATGCCACCAGATAAATATGAAAGGTGGGCTGTCAGATCTCAAGCAAAAAGATTGGATTAGACATGTCACTAAGCGAAGATTAATACTTATCGCGCCTGTTGAGTGCTAAAATAAAAATAACGAGCATTGGCGGGAAGCATTGCCTCCCATTTTGAGAATGGCTCTTTAACAAATTTCTTTTCCGCCCAAATTTGAAGTTATCCACATCTCGTAGTTGACAGGGTTGACAAAATTTTAGGAGGGTATAGGATGTTGTCACCATTGTGAGATTGTGTTGCGATTGGCAATGACTACGATTTTGCGCTTATAATACGCCGGTTTCTCTTCAGGATGAAACGGCGGAGTTTTGTTTTCTAATATTAAACAATAACCAATCGTCGCATCCCATTTTTCTATTTCTCATGCGTTCTATCCACCAGGAATTACCCAAGAAGTATTTTTCCGAATATCGTCCACCGCTTCTCCCCCTCCCTGATTTAATCGAAGTTCAGAAGTCTTCTTACCATTGGTTGACCACCAGTGGTTTGAAGGAGTTGTTCCGAGAATTCTCACCTATCAAAGATTATTCGGAGAAGAAGTTTGACCTCGAGTTTGTCAGCTTCGACCTCGATAAACCAAAATTTGATGAATATCATGCCGCCCAGAACCAGCTCTCTTATGAGGCTCCTCTGCGTGTTCGGGTTAAACTCACCAACAAAATATTAAAGCAGGATAAGGAACAAGAAATTTTCCTCGCCGACTTCCCACTCATGACCGAGCACGGCACCTTCATTATCAATGGTAATGAGCGAGTCGTGGTGCCCCAATTGGCTCGGAGTTTCGGTGTTTTTTTTACCGAGAATGAGTTGCGTAATCGTAAATTTTTTGGCGCCAAAATTATCCCGGCTGGTGGCGCTTGGGTTGAGTTTGAGACCGAGAGCGACGATTGTATTTATGTGCGCATCGATCGCAAACGTAAATTCCCTTTTACTTATTTGCTTAAAATCTTCGCTGATTTAGTGGGTAAAAGTTTAACCAATGATGATATCAAGGCCTTATTTACTAAGATTCCTGAAGCTTTGCCCTATGTGACCAAGACTCTCGCTCGGGACATCACCACTTCAGCCGACGAAGCCTTCCTGGAGATTTATCGTCGTCTCCGCGATAGCGATCTTGCTTCGGTGGCCTCGGCGCGTGAATTTATCACGGCTCTTTTTAGTCGGGAGAAGTATGATCTCTCGGTAGTTGGTCGTTTGCGCCTCAATGAGCGATTTCATGCTGGCACTGAAGCCGAGAAAGGTGAGCTTCGAACTGTCACGATGGAAGACATCGTGGTGATTATTTCGCATATCGTCACTCTGAATCACACCAAAGATGCAGTGGGCGATGATATTGATCACCTCGGCCTTCGCCGAATTCGTTGTGTGGGAGAAATGCTTCAGCAGAAACTGCGCGTGGGAATGATTCAAATGAGGCGCAATATTCAAGATCGAATGTCGACTATCGATTCAAATGCTCTTCTCCCGATCCAATTCATTAGTCCACGACCACTGCAAGCGCGACTTAAAGAATTTTTTACCACCAACCAATTGTCGCAATTCATGAATCAGAAAAATATTTTAAGTGAGATTGAACATCTTCGAACCTTGTCAGCTCTTGGTCCCGGGGGGTTGACGCGCAAGCGTTCTGGTCTCGAGGTACGCGATGTTCACACTTCGCATTATGGTCGAATTTGCCCGATTCACACCCCCGAAGGACCAAATATCGGTCTGATTCTCCATCTCTCGAATTATTCGAAAGTCACTGATTTCGGTATTCTCGAAACACCGTATCGCAAAGTTAAGAAGGGGCGTATTACCGATGAAATTATTTATCTTAATGCTTTAGAGGAAGAAAAATATGTGATTGCCCATAGTAGTGTGCCTTACGATGAAAAGCTTAAACTCATTGAAGATCAAATCGAAGTACGTATGGCTGGTAAATCAACCATGATGGAGCGTGAGAGGGTGGAATTGATCGATGTGGCTCCTCACCAGGCCTTCTCTCTGGCCACTTCCCTCATTCCGTTCTTGGAACATGATGATGCCAACCGTGCGCTCATGGGTTCGAACATGCAAAAGCAAGCGATTCCATGCATCGCACCAGAATTCCCTCTGGTGGCGACAGGCATGGAGAGTCAAGTGGCATTAGATTCTGGTCGTGTCGTTCTTGCTCGTCGGGCTGGAGTGGTAAAGCAAGTCGACGCTCTGAAAATTGTAGTGACTGTTGATAAGGATGGCCAAGAGACCGATGAATATAATTTGATCACTTTCCGTAAGACGAATGACAACACCGTTTTCCATCAACGGTCGGCAGTAATGGTTGGCGATAAGGTGAAGTTAGGAGACTTGTTGGCCGACACTTCTTCAAGTGTCAACGGACAACTAGCCGTGGGGCAAAATGTTCTGGTCGCGTTTATGTCTTGGGGTGGAGCTAATTATGAGGACGCGATTATTATCTCCGAACGGTTAGTTAAGCGGCAAATTTTCAGCAGTGTTTATATCGAAGAATTTAAAACTAATGTTCGCGATACCAAACTGGGGCCGGAGGTGACGACACCTGACATTCCGAATGTTGGTGAGGCTAAACTTAAAAATCTTGACGAAGAGGGAATCGTTCGCATCGGGGCCGAGGTTCAACCGAATGATATCCTTGTGGGCAAGATTACACCTAAGGGTGAGACTGAATTGACACCCGAAGAGCGTTTACTCCGTTCTATCTTTGGCGACAAAGCTCGCGATGTTAAGGATACATCCAAGCGTGTTCCCAATGGTAAACAAGGAAAGGTTGTTGGGGTCAGAATTTTTTCTCGTGAACAAGGAGACAAACTCGAATCGGGAATTACCAAACGAATTCACGTTGAGATTGCCGAGATCCGAAATATTTCGGTTGGCGACAAGCTTTGTGGTCGGCATGGTAATAAAGGGGTCATTGCTCGAATCCTGCCGGAAGAAGACATGCCTTATACTGCCGATGGCACACCGGTCGATATTATTCTTACACCACTTGGTGTGCCGAGTCGAATGAATCTTGGGCAAATTTTCGAAATGCATTTAGGTCTCGCCGCTCACACGCTTGGTTATCAAGCCATTACCTCGCCTTTTATGGGTGTTAAAGATGCTGAAATTAAAAAGGAATTGGTGGAGGCCGGCTACCCGACCTCGGGGAAGGTTCCTCTTTTTGATGGCCAGACGGGGCAACGTTTCGAAGAAGATATCGCCTTGGGTTACATGTATATTCTGAAACTTGATCACATGGTTGAGGATAAGATTCACATGCGATCGATTGGTCCTTATTCGCTTATCACCCAACAACCACTTGGGGGGAAGGCTCAACGCGGTGGCCAACGCTTTGGAGAGATGGAAGTCTGGGCCCTCGAGGGTTATGGGGCAGCTTACTCCTTGCGTGAGATGATCACTATTAAATCAGATGACATTATTGGACGATCGCAGGCTTTCGATTCAATTATTAAAAACGAAATGATCCGCGAACCTAATCTACCAGCGTCATTCAATGTAATGCTTAATGAACTTCGCGGTTTGGCCCTCGATGTGGAACTTAAAAAACTTTAATCTTTACGATGTTTAATAAAAAAGCCAATTTGCCAGTTGCGGGATTACCACTTGTCGCTCCCGACCAGCCCAAACATGGTGGAGAATCTGGATTCTCCCCGCCCGGCGACTGGAACGCTATTTCCCTCAAGCTTGCTTCGCCGGAAAGAATCAGAGCTTGGTCACACGGTGAGGTAACCAAGGCCGAGACAATCAATTATCGTACCGGTCGCTCGGAGCGTGGCGGTCTTTTCGACGAACGGATTTTCGGCCCCGAAAAAGACTATGAATGTTATTGTGGCAAATATCGCCGGATCCGTTACAAAGATATTATTTGTGAACGCTGTGGAGTTGAAGTGACGCGTTCGATTGTTCGTCGCGAGCGAATGGGTCATATTGAATTGGCGAGTCCCGTATCGCATATCTGGTTTCTCCGCAGTGTTCCCTCGCGAATGGGACTTCTCCTCAACCTTTCAATTACTGATCTTGAAAAAGTAGTTTATTTTGCTGGTTACATTATTACTACGGTGGATGAAGAAGAGAAAACCCGAGTGATAAAAGAGATTGAACGCGAGTATAAAATTAAAACTAAATCTCTTCAGGACGAACGTAGCCGCGAGCGCTTGCGCGAATCGATGGCTGAAGCTAAACGCCAATTGGGGCGGCTAGCTTGGGGTCAAGTTTTAGACGAAGTGACCTATCATCGCTTTTCTCTCAAGTATAGTTCTGTTTTTGGGGCAAGTATCGGCGCCGAGGCGGTTTATAAAATTTTCCAGACTCTTGATTTAGCCAAGTTGGCCACAGAACTCGAAGGTCAATTGACTAAAGCAAGTGCTCTCGAACGGGGCAAAATTCAAAAGCGTTATAATTTAGTGCGCTCACTCGAACGTTCCAAGGTTCATCCAAAATGGATGTTTCTGACAACGATCCCAGTTATCCCGCCGGATCTTCGACCGATCGTGCCGCTTGACGGTGGTCGTCACGCCACTAGTGATGTAAATGATCTTTATCGCCGAGTAATCAATCGCAATAATCGTTTGAAAAAGTTACTTGAACTTGATGCACCAGAAGTGATTCTCCGTAACGAGAAACGTATTCTTCAGGAGGCGGTCGATGCCCTCATTGATAACTCTATTAGGAAAACGAGTGGCGTGATCAATCAAGCTCAACGTCGCCCACTCAAATCACTCTCGGATAATCTGAAAGGTAAGCAAGGGCGTTTCCGGCAGAATCTGCTTGGTAAACGAGTTGATTATTCTGGTCGATCGGTTATTGTTGTTGGGCCAACCCTTAAATTATCGGAGTGTGGATTACCAAAACATATGGCCCTTGAACTCTTCCGACCGTTTGTTATCTCGAACATTTTGGCACAAGAATTAGCATTCAATATCCGAGGCGCGAATCGTCTAATTGATGACCAGATTCCGGAAGTTTGGGAAATTCTCGAGAACGTTATTCGTAATCGTTACGTATTCTTGAATCGGGCTCCGACTCTTCACCGCCTTGGGATCCAAGCTTTCCGTCCAGTTCTGATTGAGGGTAACGCCATTCAAATTCATCCGCTCGTTTGTAGCGCTTTCAACGCTGATTTCGACGGTGACCAGATGGCGGTTCATGTGCCTCTCTCTGACGCCGCTCAACGCGAAGCGAGAGAAATTATCGCCGCTGATAAAAATATTCTTAAACCCGGTAACGGTAATCCAATTATTTCTCTCAAGCTCGACATTGTTCTCGGTTGTTATTGGGTGACTAAAATAATGTCTGAAGCAATTGGCCGGGGTCGTATCTTCTCTAACTTCCAAGAAGCCATTACCGCTCAGAATTATGGTTTGATTGATCTCCGAGCACCAATAAAAGTTCAAACAGCGGGGGAATCTAAACTTCAATCTTCGACTGAGTCTTTTGTTGAAACTTCGGTTGGTCGAATTTTCTTTAATGAAATTCTCCCGGCTCAATTCCATTTTATCAACACTGAAATTAATAGCAAAGAAATGACTCGTTTGGTTGATGATCTAATTGCCACCTATCCGATTGAACAAATGGGCGAGATTCTCGATGGGATCAAGGGGCTTGGTTTCTATTATGCCACTCGATCAGGAATTACTTGGGGAATAGATGATATGTTGGTCCCAGAAGGGAAAGCACCGATTGTCAGTGTCGCTCGAGCGGAAAGCATCAAGTTAGAAAAAATGTATGAGGAGGGCCTCTTATCTCACGATGAGAAATATCGAATGAATATTAAAGTCTGGATTCACGCTCGTAGCCAAATTGAAAAACTCTTGCCGACCAGCCTTAACCCTTTAGGATCGGTCATGTACATGTTGAATTCTGGTGCCCGAGGTTCAATTAGCCAAGTTACTCAAATGTCGGGGATGAAAGGGTTGATCGTTAATCCTTCAGGCCAAACTCTCGATTTTCCTATTATTCCGTCTTATAAAGAAGGACTTTCACCACTTGAATTCTTCATGACCACTCACGGCTCACGGAAAGGTTTGGTCGACACCGCGCTAAATACAGCCAAGGCTGGTTACTTAACCCAGCGACTAGTTAATGTGGCCCAAGAAGTAATTGTGACCGAAAAAGATTGCGGCGATAAACAGGGAAAACGTTTGATGCCAGAAAATGTTTCGAATCTTGAAACTGGAATTGGCAGTTTAATTCGCGGTCGAGTATTAGCTCAAGATTTAAAAACAGCAACGGGGGTAATTCTATTTAAGAAAGGTCATTTAGTAACGGCGACCGAGGCTCGAGAAATTGGAAATTCAACAATTGAAGAAGCCCATGTTCGGACCGTTTTAACTTGCCAGTCAGTGCGAGGCATCTGCCAACAATGTTATGGCACCGATCCCGGACGTGGTCGTCTAGTTGAAATTGGTGAAGCCGTCGGCATTGTGGCCGCTCAAGCAATTGGTGAGCCCGGAACCCAGCTTACAATGCGAACTAAACATGCCGGCGGCGTTGATGTTGGTGGTGATATCGTTGGTGGATTACCGCGAGTTGAAGAAATATTTGAACGCCGTAATCCAAAGCGAGCAGCGGTGGTAAGTGAGGTGACTGGTTTAGTGAGTGAAATTCAAACTTCGGAGAAAGAACAAGCGATCATAATTCTGATTGACCGAGCGGAGAACGATAAGAAATCTTCTAAAACCACTCATGAAACGGTGGAGTATAAGGTGCCGCTCGGTCGCTCAATTTTGGTTAAGATTGGTGACTCGATTATTCCTGGTCAAATTCTTACTGATGGTTCGGCCAATCTCACCACTCTCTTTCGTTATGCTAGTCGAGCGGCCACCGAAGAGTATATTATTACCGAGATTAGCAATATTTATGAACTTCAAGGAGCCTCAATTGCTCGCAAGCATATTGAAGTTATTATCCGACAAATGTTTTCTCGTTATCGAATCAAGACTGCTGGTGGAACCCAATTTGAAACCGGTGATGTGGTGGAGCACGAACTTCTTATGGCGAATAATACTCGAATGAAAAAGGCGAACTCCGAAGTGGCAACCGCTGAGCCACTCTTACTCGGAATTTCGGATGTATCTCTAACGTCAAGTAGTTTCTTGGCCGCAGTATCTTTCCAGCAATCAACTAAAATGCTTATTAAAACAGCTTTGCGGGGAGGACTTGATTGTCTCCATGGTCTTAAAGAAAATGTGATTGTGGGACGACTTATTCCAGCCGGCACTGGCCTAAAGGCCGATTACAATATTCCGTCCGTGGCCTAAATTATTTGCATGCCATCAACTGTTGAACAGGTTAAATCCCGATTAAACATCGTTGATGTCGTCAGTTCTTACTTAACACTTGAAAAAGCTGGCGCTAATTGTCGGGCTCGTTGCCCTTTCCACACCGAGAAGACCCCCTCTTTTTATGTTTCGCCAACTCGCGAGACTTATCATTGTTTTGGTTGTAATCGTGGTGGTGACATTTTTACTTTTGTCGAAGAAATTGAAGGTTTAGATTTTCTAGGTGCGTTGAAAGTTTTGGCCCTTCGCGCCGGAGTGACCCTTGAACCAATTAATCGTGAAGCGGCAGACGCCAAAGAACGTCTCCATGCGGTGATGGAGGCGGCCGTAACTTACTTTGTTGCTAATTTAGAGAAAACACCAGGGGCTCTTGCTTATCTGAAAGAACGGGGATTAAATTCAGAAACAATCTCTAGTTTTCGACTTGGGTTGGCGACTGTCGATTGGCGTGGATTGACGGATTATCTTCTTGGTCGAAATTTTACCGAAAGAGATCTTGATCATTCTGGTTTAGTTGCTCGGTCTAATCGTGGGGCAAGAATTTTCGACCGATTTCGCCATCGAATTATGTTTCCAATTACCGATAGTGCTGGACGAACGATTGCTTTCTCGGGACGCCTATTTAGTGTCGAACCGACGGTAACACCAACATCAACTGAAGCCAAATATATAAATAGTCCTGATACCTTACTTTACGATAAATCACGAACCCTCTATCTCTTTGATCGAGCAAAGCTCGCCATGCGACGCATTGATCGATGCGTATTGGTCGAAGGTCAATTTGACGCTGTGTTGTCACATCAAGCGGGAATCGCTGAAACCGTCGCCGTCTCCGGGACGGCTCTCTCCGGATTCCATTTAGATTTGATTCGTCGTTTAACGAAAAAAATTATCATGGCTTTCGATGGTGATGCCGCGGGCATCAAGGCCTCGAATCGAGCAATTATTTTGGCTCTAGAGCGAGGGTTAGAGGTGCAAGTAGTCACTCTTCCAAATGATAAAGATCCGGCCGATGTTATCCGTGAATCGAAAGTCATGTGGGAAAAATCCCTTGGTCAAACTTTCCATGTTATTGATTTCTTGATCACCGTAATTAAACGGCGTGGTTTGGGACAACGTGAAATGGCCCATCAAATCGAAGAAGAAGTCTACCCATATTTATCAGCTTTAGCCAATCCGATTGACCAAGCTTATTTTATCAAAAATATCGCTGACCTAGTTGAACTTCCCGAAGCGATAATTCGAGATGGTGTCAGTCGAACTAAAGTTTTGAAAACAAATGAACCGATGACGGGAAAGACAAGTGCCACGGTTTCTTCGATCGCACCACTACCCACTCGGCGGAACCGGTTAGAGACACTCATTCTCGGCTTCGTTGCTTGGCAGGGGAGTAGTAATGAAGGAATTAAGACATCGGTTATCAAATACTGGGGGAAAGATCTCTTTGATCAACGACGAAGTGAATCTCGGGAACGAGAATCAGAGCAAGCTCTGATGGCCGAAATTACTTACGGTGGAGTAACCGATTTAGCTACCGCTTTGTCGGGTCTTCTCAATGAATGGCGAGAAGAAACTTGGCGCGAAGAACTGGCTGAAACCGTCCGCCGATTGAAATCTCTTGACCCGAAGACCGAGTCAAAATTATTAGACCAGTATCTTAAACGGTGTCAGGAATTATCACAACAACTCAATAATAAACCATGAAAAAGAAAACAATAAAAAAGCGTCGGTTAAAACCAAAAAAGGTTTCTAAAAAAACGCTGACAATTACGTCTAGGCCGAAAAATAAGAAGAATCAAGAAGCCAAGGCAGAGATGCTCCTTACTCGTGGACGACAGAGAGGATTCATTACTTATGGTGAACTCTTGAAAGAGTTTCCGACAATCGAAACCGACATCACTTTCCTCGATCAACTATATGAACGTTTGGAATTAGCCGGGATCGATGTATTAGAAGAAAGCGGCTTCTTAGATGATTTAAGTGGTGATGCTCTCCCCGGTAAATTAAAAAACGATCGTTACGCTAGCACCGGTCTTGATTCGGTCCAGATGTACCTTAAAGAAATTGGTCGTCACAAACTTATCTCCGCGGCCGAAGAACGAGAATTGGCTCGGCGTATTCTACAAGGTGACAATGAGGCTAAACGGACTTTGGCCAACGCCAACCTTCGTCTCGTAGTCTCGATCGCTAAGCGTTATATTGGTCGAAGTAACAATCTTACTTTGCTCGATTTAATTCAGGAAGGAAATCTCGGTCTCTTCAAGGCGGTGGAGAAGTTTGATTGGACAAGGGGGTATAAATTTTCTACTTACGCCACTTGGTGGATTAGACAAGCCGTCACTCGCGCTCTTGCTGATCAATCACGAACGATCCGAATCCCCGTCCACATGGTTGAAACGATTGCTAAATACAAACAAGTGGTGCGCCGTTTAACTCAAGATCTTGGACGAGAACCATTATCGGCTGAAATCGCGACCGAAATGGGGATAGACGTTGAAAAAGTGATAATGATTGAGAAAATTGACCAGAGCACTACTTCTCTTGATAAACCCACCAACAGCGAAGAAGAGAAATCAACGATCGGAGAATTTATCCCGGATACGAAAATGACCTCACCCGGGGAAGATGTAGCTCGGCGAATCCTTCGAGATCAGATTCAAGAAATTCTTCGTGATCTCTCGCCAAAAGAACGTCGGATTCTCGAAATGCGTCACGGTCTAACCGACGGCGTGATGCGCACACTCGAAGAAGTGGGACGGGAGTTTGGTGTGACGCGAGAGCGTATCCGTCAGATCGAGGCCAAGGCCCACGAAAAGATTCGCCAGCATGATAAAATCAAAAAATTGCTAGGCTATTAATTATGGTTCAAGACTAGGACAGAGACCTATTCGAGGACCTGTCGTTGGGTGAATAATGTCAATAGTTTAGCATAAAGATCGTCCCGCCGGTAGTTAAAACGAAACTCACATTCTTTGAGATGAAGATAAAAAGTTTGTTTG
>DATDVJ010000008.1:0-10045 GCA_036517595.1 Minisyncoccota bacterium | reverse complement strand
AGCGCTCTTTCAATTTATCTTTATCATATTGTGAATCTGCCGCCTCGATTTGACGCTTGATCTGCGTAATACGCGCATCGATTTCCGATTTTTTCCCCTTGCCACCGACAATCGTCGTCTCATCTTTTTTTGAAACAATCTTGCGAGCGCGACCGAGCATCGCGAGCTCAACCGAATCAAGCTTGATCCCCACTTCATCACTAATCACTTTTCCCCCCGTCAAAATCGCAATATCCTCAAGCATTTCTTTCCGACGATCGCCGAAACCGGGCGCCTTGATCGCGAGCGTGTTGAAAACACCGCGAATCTTATTGACCACGAGCGTGGCCAACGCCTCACCATCTATGTCTTCAGCAATAATTACCAATTCTTTCTTACCGCCGGCCGCCACCTTCTCGAGCACTGGCAGAATGTCTTTAATTGATGAGAGTTTCTTGTCAACAATCAAAATCATTGGATCTTCATATTCCGCTTCCATTCGATCCGGATCGGTAATCATATACGGCGAGGTATAACCCTTATCAAATTGCATCCCCTCCACCAACTCTGATTCAACGGTAAAAGACTGCGACTCCTCCACCGTCACCACCCCGTCCTTGCCAACTTTATCAATGGCATCGGCAATAATCTTTCCGAACTCTTCCGATTCGGCCGCGATAGTTGCCACCTGTTTTGTCTCGTCTGTCCCCGTTTTGATAGTCTTAGCCAGACCACGGAGAGCCTTCACCACCTCCGTCGCCGCCGCTTCAATTCCCAATCGAATTCCCATCGCATTCACACCTAGGGTCGTTTTTTTGAAACCCTCTTCGATCAGCGCTTGAGTTAGGATAACCGCAGTCGTTGTCCCATCACCGGCGTTGTCATTGGTCTTTGAGGCCACCTCCTTCACCATCTCGGCGCCCATATTCTCGATCTTATCCTTGAGAGAAATCTCTTTGGCAATCGTTACCCCGTCATTGGTAATCATCGGCGCACCATAACCTCGATCAATCACGACATTCCGCCCTTTCGGACCAAGGGTTACGCGGACAGCATTCGCCACCTTATCAATACCCTGCTTAAGTAATTGTCGCGCCGAATCGTTGAAAATAATTTGTTTGGACATGTTTAATTAGCTTGTAGCTTCATTAGCTTTTTAGCTTTCGATTATCGCTAGAATGTTCGACTCGCTGATAATGAAATACTCCTTATCCTCAATCTTTATCTCATCCGGACCATATTTGGAAAAAATAATTTTCTGCCCCTTCTTGACCTTGAGCGGGATAAGTTTACCTTGGTCAGTCATTCGACCAGAACCGACCGCCACGATCACTCCCTGTTCGGGGCGCTCCTTACTCACCGTCTCGGGAATAATGATCCCGTACTTGGTCGCCTCGCCATTATCGGCCAAAAGTGGCTCGACCAAAACCCGATCCCCCAACGGCTTCACTTTTAGCGACGGCAAACCATCTATCATATCCACCTCTGTCACGCCTGCTTCGATTTTCTCAATTTTTTTACTTTTTTTAATCACTTTTTTCACCCTATTTTTTGCCATAGTTTTAACCATATTTTATTAATTAACAACTAATAATGCTAGGGGGCAGTATAGTGATAGTTTCCTCCCCGTCAATCTTGACTTGATTTGTCAGATATGATGATATCCTAAACAAGGTCGGTGGCCTATTTATTTATTGGTTATAAGTAAATCCTCCCGAGTTATCAACAATAGTATTGTTGATAATTGATTTCTTTGTCACTCTAAATATATACTGTAACGAATGAGACGCGGTTTTACCTTGATTGAACTTCTGGTCGTTATTGCAATTATTGGCCTACTCTCCAGTATTGTTTTGGCGTCTCTTAATATCGCACGAGCCAAAGCCCGCGACAGCGTCCATCTATCTGAAGCCCACGAACTTCAAAATGCGCTTGAACTCTACGCTTCTGATAATAATGGTGATTATCCTGGTAACGCTGACGAATGGTACGATGCTGGTTGTGTGACTGATGGAGGTTCATTGTATTCTGATATTGATACTTTACCCCTGGGGAGTTATTACCCTGCTTTTCCTCCTGACCTTTATAGGTGTCTTTGGTACATCCGGGCCCCAGTGCCAGGGGGTGGTGGGCAAGGTAATGATGTCGCCGGAACTTGGGCATATGTTATTTTGGTTTTAACAGAGACAACTCAGGTTGCAAACTCGGGTTTGGACTGTTTCCCCTTATATCCTGATCGTTATTACTGCACCGGTATGTAAGAATAAGAACGGGCTCTATCACATCACCTGACGACCATCGAAAGCGGGCTGGTAAGTTTTTATGATCGTCCAAGAAATAAGAGTGACAATACCGGCCAGAATAAAACCGCCGAGGATGTCGCCGGGGAAGTGGACGCCGGCGGCGATCCGCGCCAAGCTAATTATAACAGCAGACACCGAAACCCAAGTCGCCAAGCGTGGATGGAAGGGGTAGAGCGCGAAGCCGAGCGCGAAGAAAAAGGTCGCGTGGCCCGACGGGAAGGTCGCGCCATCGGCCGAGAAAAGTGGTTGAACGGTGTTTAAAACAAACGCCGGCCGTGGCCAGACGAGGAGCACTTTCAAAATATGAGTGATCGACCAAGTGATAGCGGGTACCAAAATAATAAAACTTGCCCGATGGGGAACTCGATCGCGAGATGCGCGTGCCAAAACAATTATTATCGTCAACGCGCCAACCAGCCACGGTAGCCACACCGCGCAAAAAATAATAATTTGATCGAGCAGTATCGAACGATGAGCAAGACTATAGATAACGGTGAACAAACTTCCATTCATAGGCTAAGATTATTTGAGTAATTCTTGGAGTCCTTGTTCAAAAGCAATTTCTGGCTCCCAACCGAGCAGTTTCTTCGCTTTAGTGATATCGGCCAAAGTGTGTTTCGGTTCCAAACGCGCCGGCACATGGATAGTCGATCCACCAATCATTGCCGCTAATTTATTGATTGAAATATTCTTTCCGGCGCCGATATTAATTACTTCACCGTGACCAACCTTGACACTGGTCGCCGCGAGCCAATTGGCTCGCACTACATCACGTACATGAGTGAAGTCTCTCGTTTGCTCACCGTCCCCAGTCACCATCAATGACTCCCCGGCCGCCCGTTGCTTGAGGAAGCGACCAATCACCAAAGCGTAGGGACCATCAGGATCTTGGCCGGGCCCATAAACATTGAAATACCGAAGTGAGACCGTCGGCAAATGATAGACTTCCGTCACCATTTTACAACAAAGTTCACCAACATATTTATGTAGGCCATAAGGACTCTTGGGTTTAGCGGGTAAATCTTCGCGCAAGGGCATCACTTCCGAATCACCGTAGGCCGAGCTGGAAGCCGAATAGACCACTCGCTTAACCTTAGCCTCGCGGGCCGCGAGCAAGACATTCATCGTCCCCGTCACATTCACTTCGTGAGTTTCGACGGGATGCTCAATCGAATACTGGACGCGCGGTAAGGCAGCCAGATGAAAAACGTAATCAGCATCGATAAAAGCCGGCGCGATCGCCTTTTGGTCGCGAACATCGGCCACCACCAATTGTGCCGCGGGATTAACCCGCTCCCGTTTGCCGGCGACAAGATTATCTATGACTATCACCACTAATCCTTGCTTGATTAGAAAATCAACCAGATTAGAACCAATAAACCCCGCACCGCCAGTAACAACCGCTTTCATAACATTCATTATACCCCAACTCGAGAAAGAAGGGTCTTAATTGTTTTGAGGGCAATGGTAATATCAAGCCAGAGACTGCGATTCTTGATGTAATATAGGTCATAGGACAACTTCTCCCGCGTGGCATCAAGCGCGAGTTTGAAATGCGGATGACGCTCTTGATAAATTTGCGCCCAGCCGGAGAGACCGGGAGTAATTAGATGACGGGCTTGATAATACGGGATTTGCTCACCGTAGACGGCTACATATTCCGGGCGCTCTGGTCGCGGACCGATCAATGATTGCTCGCCCTTAACCACACTCCAGAGTTGAGGCAATTCATCGAGACGCGTTTGGCGTAAAATCCGACCAATTCGAGTCATGTGACGGCAAGATAAATCGACTTCGGTCGACATGCTTCGAAACTTCGTAATTTGAAAAGTGCGCCCATCACGACCGACCCGCGCCTCACGATAAAAGATTGGCCCACGGTCAACAATGAAAATCGCCAGCGCAATAAACGGATAAAACGGGATAGAGATAACTGCCAAGATCAATCCGGCAATCAGGTCCATTAAGCGCTTCACAATTTGGTAAGTTAACCCCGACTCGTGCTCCACGTGCTCGAAAAACCACTGTTCGTTAATCACCGCGAGCGGGATCCGACCAAAAACTTCTTCAAAGAGACGATGAGCACTAATCACCTTAACTCCAGCCACCATTAAACGATAACAAGCCGTCGTCTCGCTCGTCGACCGTCGGTCGTAAAAATTGAGAACGATCGTAGAAATACCGCGAACTTCAAGCGCCGCAAGTGGCGCTTGATAATCGACAACAACCACCTGATACTTCTGATTCCGACTTAATTCCCGTTTCAACTCATCAACCTCCGGACCATGACAGTGGAAAAGGTAGCGCTCGGCGCGACCGCGACGAAGTGATTGACTCACATAGCGCCGCCAAATAAAGATCAACACCAGGGAAAAAAATAGATCGAGAAATAGTGTCACCTTGGGGGTGATATCGAAAAAAGGAACATAGTAGAAAAAAAGGACAGTGAGAAAACTGCCAGCCAATTGCGCATTGATAACCGTCTCGGCTAACCGGCTATCAAATGCTGATGATTGCCGACCATAGAGATCGACGATAAAAAAGACAATGGCCCAGATCAGAAAAACGAAACTGAATGGATAAAGGTGGGTGAAGAAAATCTCCCGCGACGGGAACGCCCAGTAGCGTAGGAAAAGTGTCAACCACAATGCCAGAGTGTAAGAAACTAGGTCGCCGAGAAATAAGATGAAGGCTTGCCGGGTGCCGTGGCGGCGAATCATATTAATGAAGATCGTACCATAAAAAGGTCAATTATGCTATAGTCTGCCGCGTGTTAAGACAAAAAATACTTTTTATCATTACTAAAGGTAATTGGGGTGGTGCTCAACGTTATGTTTATGATCTAGCGACTCATTTACCTAAAAAAATTTTTGAAGTAGTCGTGGCAATCGGCGAAGGTTCTCTCCTGTCCAATCGCCTCGTAGCGGCAGGGATTCGAACTATTTCGCTCCCCAATCTTGGGCGTGATGTAGAAATAATGGGTGACCTAAAATCTTTTTTTACCCTCTGGCGACTTTTCCGAGATGAGAAACCAAACATTATTCATTTGAACAGCTCCAAGGCCGGAGCATTAGGGGCTTTAGCTAGCCGGATTTATAACCTAACAGCTAAAAACTATGCCCTAAAAGCTAGGGTCATCTTCACCGCCCACGGTTGGTCTTTCAACGAAGACCGTTCGCGGTTGGCACGATTCGCCATCGCCTTTCTCCATTGGCTAACGATCCTACTCGCCCACCAAACAATCGTTGTCGCCGCCGCTCCACGGCGACAAATGGTTCACTGGCCCTTGGCTAATCGGCGTATGGTGGTAATAAAAAATGGTGTTTCTAAAATCAACTTCCTCGACCGACCGAACGCCCGTCTGTCACTTCTCGGTGAAGAAATAGCCACAACTAGAGGTTCCACTTGGTGGCTCGGGACAATCTCCGAATTGCATCACAACAAGGGGCTTGAATATCTGATCCGCGCCGTGAAGATTCTCCTCGACACTGGTCGCTGTCAAGGCGACGCCTTGACCGTCGTGATCATCGGCGAGGGTGAGGCACGACCTAGTTTAGAAAAATTGATTCAGGAATTAAAATTAGGGCAACAAATTATTTTGCTTGGGCGCAAAGACAACGCCGCGCAATATCTCAAGGCCTTCGATGTTTTCACTCTCACCTCGATCACCGAGGCCTTCCCTTACGCTATCCTCGAAGCCGGCGTGGCGAGCTTACCAGTTGTCGCTTCAGGCGTTGGGGGCATCCCTGAAATGGTGAGGAGTATGGACTCGGGCATTTTAGTAAAACCTCGCCAACCAAGTGAGATTGCCGCTGCGTTGGAATTCCTGCTCGCTCATCCGGCGAAAACGAGCCAGCTTGGGAAATGTCTCCACGCTCGAGTGACTAAAAAGTTTTCCACTGCTCACATGGTCAAAGAAACTATCGCCGTGTATAATAATGATCATGCTTCTAAAAGCTAAAAGCTATCACCTAAAAGCTACCCTCGGTTTTACCCTGATCGAGCTTCTCGTCGTCATCGCCATCATCGGCCTTCTGTCGAGTATCGTCTTGGCCTCTCTCGGCACCGCACGCAGTAAGGCCGCCGATGCGGCGATTCAGGCAGATCTAGTCGGTGTCCGCTCCGCCGCCGAAATTTTTTACGCAGACAATGGGAGTAGTTACGGGCTGACAACAAGTGGTACTCAATACGATGCTCTCTGTTTGGGATATGCTAATCCGGCTGCTATGTTAGCTAACACTTCAATCAAAAGATCTATGCAAGAAGCATACACTCTGAACGGTTCTGTCGTTAACGGATTAATATGTGCGGTTGATCCTTCAAGTTATGCCATAGCCATTGCACTCAAAACACAAAATGATGGGGATAGTGACCCCACTACGATGGACTATTTTTGCATAGATGGCACCGGTAATGCCAAGATCACTAACGAATCATTCGCTGACAGCGTCGTGGCAAATCCTTCTCCTCATCGTTGTTTGTAAACTAACTACGCCCCGCCCAAGAACTCATTGTGATGTATACTTGATAATTAATGAAACGAGGTTTTACTCTCATCGAGCTCTTGGTCGTTATCTCAATTATCAGTTTGTTGTCAAGTATAATCCTCGCTTCGCTAGGTGTGGCGCGATCCAAGGCCAGAGACTCGAAACGAGTACAAGATATGATTCAGGTGCGTAACGCCTTAGAATTATACGCCACCGACCATGACGGATTATACCCCCCCCACCCGATTCTTCCCAACACCGTATCAACAAGAATAAGTTGCTGGGATTGCGATAGCGCTTACACATTACACGATAGTAATCGTCTTTTAGCTTTGGACTCTTACATCAAGCCACGGCCAGTCGACCCCCAAGCGCCCTTCTCTGGTCTCATACCAAGCGCCGCGTTCGGTTATTGGTATAAAGTAAGTGGGAGTCTCCGACACTACAAGTTAACAATTCTTGGTTCAATAGAAAATATGAATAATGTACCAAAAATAATGCACGATCCAAATTATTACACCGTCAACCCCTATCCTAATTCGATAAGTCTCTATTCGGATGATATATCTAAAGATTGGCAAAGAAGCACAGTTGTCTTTACTTTGTAGTTAGCGGATGGATTTACATCCCACCTAAGAACTCATTGTGAATGTCGTCGCGATGGATGGCGCGGGAATATTGGCGCATCCCCATCAGAATACCCAGGCCGATGAATTCGGTGAGGAGATGTGACCCGCCATAACTGGTGAAGGGCAAAGTGAGCCCTGTTACTGGCAGAAGACCAATGTTCATCCCCACATTCACCACGAAATGGCTGACAAGGAAGATGATGAACCCCACCCCAAAAAGAATTTCGAAATTTGTTGCCCCAAGCATTATCATTCTCGCAATCCGCCAAATAACCACACTAAACAAAATAAAGAAAATGATCACCCCGATGAAACCCCACTCTTCGGCAAAGGCGGCGAAGATAAAATCGGTTTGGAATTCTGGTAAGAAACGCAGTCGTGATTGAGTACCAAAACCAACCCCCTTCCCGACCAATTGTCCGGAGCCAACCGCAATCGTAGATTGGAAAGCGTTATACCCGGCTCCTTGAATATCAGCCAAGGGGTGAATAAAAGAAATGATTCGACTTTTTTGATTATTAGTAAAAACTCCAAGCCAGAGAACACCGAGGGCGAATAAAGTAACCACGACCACGAAGAGAAGGTGCTGTTTAGAAACTCCGGAAACCATGATCATCCCGAGCCAGATGGTAAAAATAATTGCCGCTGACCCAAAGTCGGGTTGGAAAAGAATGAGAATGAGCGGCAAGAAAGCGTAAAGAACTGAGACAAGAATATGGCGGAAGTGAGCAATTTCGATATGCCGCCGAGAGAAATATTTAGCCAAAATAAGAATGAGAGAGAGCTTCATAAAATCAGCTGGCTGGAGAGAGAAAAGCCCAAAAGAGAACCAGCCCTTGGCCCCTTTTATCGTTTGGCCAAAAAGAAGTAGGGCCGCCAGCAAAGCGATCAATATGCCGTAAACCCCCACCACTACTCCACTCCGTCGCAAAAATCGAAAGTCAACAAACGACAAAGCTAAGCAAACCACCAAAGCAATGCCGAGCCAAATAAGTTGCCGTTCGAAAAAATAGTTTGGCGAGACAAAAGAATCCATGGTCACCAAACCACCGGCCGAGAGTGCGAAGGCCGAGAGGAGCAACACCCAATCAACTTGTCTAACCAGACGGTGTAAAAACCACATGAGGATAGAAATCTATGAACGATGGTCTCTCGATTGGGAAAGGGTGAGGCCAAGTGAAGCTAATATCAGTCACTTCGCCGGGGGCGAGGCGATTAGTGAAGGTGGCGCTCACGGCAAAAACATTATGATCAGAATCAGCAAGCATCGCGATGATATCGATCTTGGTTACCGGGTCAAGTGAGGTATTAGCCAGACGAGCCCGAAGCACCGGGGTGGGAGAACTGGTGAAGTTGTGATCGGTAATCGACAAAGCGACTGGTGTCGAACTGGAACGTTCCCAGCGCGGAGCGTCAAGAAGTTTGAAATAGGCCCGGACGGGGATTCGCTTCCCAACTTTAATATTCGGGACAAAAATTGGTGACTCTTCTTGAGGCCAAAGTGAAACCTCTCCCCGGACACTGTTGATGAGAAGATTGCCTTGGTCAACGAATTCAATCTCATACGGTGCGTTAATCGCTTGGAGATTGTCGTTGGGATTCCTCACGAAGGCCACAAGATCGTAAGCCCCGGCACCAAGCGGTAAAACTCGTGCCCACAAGGCGCGTAGGGGTAAAGCTTCATTTGAGCAAACAGTGAGACAACCACCTCTTGCTAACGATCCCCCGCAATCCACTCCAAACTCTCCTTGGTTTTGTCGCCCGTCCTGACAGGACGGGCGGGGCCAGAAAATTGCCGCGGCGAAAGCCGCGGCGGCAATCAGCACAGCAAAAAAGCCGAAGAAGTAAGTGAGTTGCCGTCGCGTACTCCAAGAGGCCATTGGGTTATTCTAACATAAGCAGATCAAACGTTCTGTTCTGGCGGCTAGCTACTCTCCCCTTGCGAGTACCATCGCCACTACGGTGCTTAACGGCCGAGTTCGGAATGGCCCGTCCGACCGAAGCCGGGCGGGGATCGGGTGTGACCACCGCGTCAAACCACCAGAACAGAACGTTCGAACAATAATTATCAATCACTTGAACCATCTTGTGATTCTTTCATTTCCCGATGAGAGTGGGCGGATTAGTACGCCTTGGCTCAATCCATTACTGGACTTACACCTAGCGCCTATCAACGTCATCATCTCTAACGGGCCCTTTCCCCGCCCGAAGGCGGGGAATAATACGTAATCTTGGGGGAGGCTTCCCGCTTAGATGCTTTCAGCGGTTATCCCGTCCCGACATAGCTACCCGGCGGTGCCGCGGGCGCGACAGCCGGTACACCAGAGGTCAGTTCCTTAGGGTCCTCTCGTACTACTAAGAACTCCCCTCACATATCAACGCCTGCAGTAGATAGGAGACCAACCTGTCTCACGCAACAGTAGCTGTTAGCTTCTAGCAATTACCTTTTAGCTTAACAACACCGGCATTGCTGCCGGGATCGGACTATATCTTCTCCGACTTTTATCGGAGGTCAACGTTTAGTCTCTACGGGTATCAATTTAGAATCTGGAAGAAAGAGCGAAGTACAAGAGCTTCGCTAAAGGTATAGGCAGCGGGGTGGATTCGAACCACCGACCTCGAGATTTTGAGTCTCTTGCTCTACCAC
>DATDVJ010000007.1:0-9352 GCA_036517595.1 Minisyncoccota bacterium | reverse complement strand
ATCTTCCGGCAATTTGCGCATTTCAATCGGCCATCGGCAGTTTTCCAGAATCTATTTTTCAAACAACTCGGGCACTTTTTCTTTCTCTGTTTCATGCTAGAATACTAGCATTCGCAGGTCCGTTATTTAGACTTTACCCTTATCTCTAACGATAATTTTAAAAAGCTTTGGCGAAAGCGATCGGTATATCGAAGATTCATTTCTTTTTTCGTTTTTGATTACGACGCAAAGACGCCATAAATTCGTCTACGCTAGAAAAAGGTCCGTAGACTCTGCCGTGTTTGATATCATCCAGAGATTTAGCCAATTCTCGATCAATCCGTGGATCACGTTTTATAACTTCTTTGCTAGAATCAGAAACTAATTGTTCATAATCGCGACGCGGAAGCACGACGAGGTCGCCCTTGCCAACTAATGATTTTGGGATGGTTAAAGTTTGCATAATCGCCATCCTAGCATAAAAGGCAACGCCTTGCCAACGCCAAGGGCAGGGCTTGTACTAGTACAAGCCCTGCCCTTGTATTACTTCTTTTTAGCGCGGCGGGTGAGAATGAAACGATTAGAGTATTTCTTGGCCCGGCGGGTTTTCCGACCGCCGGTGACCTTACCCCACATTGTTTTGGGCCGTTTCGTGCCACGGCCCTGCCGGCCTTCGCCACCACCGTAAGGATGATCAACCGGGTTCATGGCCGAGCCGCGAACCGTTGGTCGAATGCCCAGCCAACGCGAACGGCCGGCCTTGCCAAGCGAGACCAACTTCTGTTCTTCGTTAGAAACCAAACCGATCGACGCCCAAGCCAATTCATTTATCTGACGGACTTCGGACGAGGGCAGGCGAATACTAGTGTAACCAGCATCGTTGGAGAGAACTTGAGCGAAGCTCCCCGCCGAGCGCACGAGCTTCGCGCCACCGCGCGGTTGAAGTTCGATGTTGTATATAAAAGTCCCAACGGGAATCTTCCGTAGGGGTAAACGATTCCCGGGCTGGAGCGGCGCTTCTTCCGACACGATGAAGCGATCGCCCACTTTGAGTGTCCCCGGGAGAAGCACATAGCGCCGCGTGCCGTCACGATAGAGGGCGAGGCCGATCAAACCGGAGCGATTAGGATCATGCTCGATCGTTTCAATTCTCGCTTCAATACCAACCTTGTCATAATTAAAATCAATGTCTCGGAAACGACGCTTGTGTCCGCCACCCTTATGACGCGTAGTGATCCGACCGAAACTATTTCGACCGACAGCCCGCTTCCGGCCATAGGTTAAAGATTTTTTCGGTCGGTCACCAGTCAGAAGTTCACGGAACGGAAGCGTGGTCATCGAACGACGGGAGGGGCTGGTCGGATTATACGATTTCATAATTCAATTTTGTCACCCGACTTTAAGTAAACCATTGCCTTCTTGAAACCACCACGCGCGCCCACTCGGCCGCGAGTGGTGATTCGTTTCTTCTTCGCGATACTCATATTGATCCTAACCGGCGTTACTTTATATCGCTCAATAATCGCTTGTCGCACCATAAACTTATTCGCCGTCGGCCCAACGACGAAAGTGTAACAAGGGCGACCCTGTCCGCCAGCAGGCGTGGCGCCTCTCGCGGCCGAAATACCGTCAGTTGACTTCTCCGTCACCAACGGCCGGCGGAGAACCACCGCTCGATTATTACCCAATTGTTTTTGTTTCGTATCGGTTGGCATCTGATTATTTCTTCGACGCTAAACGATCAGTCAGAGTGGCCACACTGGCCTTGGGATCGGTGAGGACTAGGTACTGATAGGTGAGAATGTCGAGCAAGTTGAGATTGCGAACTTCATCCACAATAATCGGCCCGAGATTGCGGAAACTTTTTACCACCGCTGAATTGGGTTGCGACAAGGCAATCACTGCGCGTCGACCACGACGGTAGATAAGTTTCGGCACTTTCGCACTCGTCGCCAAATTATTGAGGATAGCGGTGGCCACCTTCGTCTTCGGGGCACTAATATCGAGCCGATCAAGGAAAATTAGTTCACCGGCGCGATATTTGGCTGAAAGAGCCGAGCATAGCGCGCGATTCTTCATTTTCTTGTTGATCTTCTGACCATAAACTCGTTCGTTGATGGGCCCATGGGTCACTCCGCCGCCGCGCCAGAGCGGTGAACGAATCGAACCGTGGCGAGCTCGACCAGTGCCCTTCTGCCGCCACGGTTTCTTACCACCACCGCGCACTTCCCCGCGTCCTTTGGCGTGGGCGAGACCAAATCTCTGGTCTTCCTGCATACCAATCGTCACTTGGTGAACCAAATCGGGATTCCACGGCACACCAAAAATTGCCGGCGGCAACTTCACCGCGCCAACAGACTCCCCCCTTTGATTGTAAACTTTGGATTCCATAATTAAACTTAAAACGCAAAACGAAAAGTGTAAAGTAACAACTTAAAATTTAAAGCATTTTTAGTTTTGAGCTGTGTGTTTTTCATTTTGAGTTTTTAACTTTGCACTTTTTTGATTTCAATTCTGGTACCGCGACGACCGGGGATCGCCCCACTCACAATAACTTCTCCTTTTTTCTCATCGAGAGAAATAACCGAGAGATTGCTGACCGTCACCCGATCGCCGCCCATTCGGCCAGCCATTCTGATCCCTTTGGCGACTCGGCCGCCGGCGCGACCGCCACCACCGCCAATCGCGCCGGGCTCTCGTTCGGAATGTTTCTGGCCATGAGTTCGCGAACCACCGTGGAAACCGTGACGCTTGACGACACCTTGGAAACCCTTGCCCTTCGAGATACCACTCACGGTTACTCGATCGCCGATCGCCAGCTTATTGGAAGCTAAGCTTCCAATTGGAAGCTTAGCTTCCAACGCCACCACTGTCCCTGATCGAACGACACCTTGGTCGTCAAAAATTTGCGTCATTGCTTTTTTTACACCAATTAATTTCATATTCGTATGTGCCGATTCGTTAAGGCCTTCGTATACTTAGATCATCTTCACGTCAATGTTCACCCCGGACGGAAGATTGAGCGTGGTTAAGTGTTCAATTATTTTCGGTGATGGATTCTGAATATCAATTAGACGCTTATGAATTCTCATCTCAAATTGCTCGCGGGCATTCTTGTGGACGAAAGAACTGCGATTGACCGTGTATTTCTTGATCTCGGTCGGAAGCGGGATTGGCCCTTCAACAATACCATCGTAACGCAGAGCGGTATCCACAATCTGTTTAACCGAGGCATCAAGAATTTTGTGCTCATAAGCCGCGACACGAATGCGAATCTTCTGGATCGGCTCCACGACTTCGGGTTTCTTACTTCGACTCGTGGCCTTTGTTGTCATAATCCTTGATTGATAATCTAGAGCTTAAGCAATCACCTTGGTCACCACGCCCGCGCCAACAGTTTTGCCCCCTTCGCGGATCGCGAAACGTTGCTTATCTTCCAGCGCCACCGGCGCCACGAGCTTAACTTTGAAAGTAACGGTGTCGCCGGGCATTACCATTTTGATCGCTTCGGGTAAAGCCACTTCACCGGTGACATCAGTCGTCCGGATATAAAATTGCGGCTTGTAACCGGTGAGAAACGGGGTGTGTCGCCCACCTTCCTCTTTCTTGAGAATATAAACCTCGGACTCAAATTCGGTGTGCGGCGTAACCGATCCGATCTTAGCCAACACTTGCCCGCGAGTGACATCCTCCTTCTTCGTGCCGCGAAGCAAAACCCCAGCATTGTCGCCAGCGATACCTTCATCGAGCTGTTTGTTGAACATCTCAATCCCGGTCACCGTCGTTTTAGCTGTTGGTTTGATGCCAACAATTTCAATTTCTTCGCCCACTTTTACCTTGCCTCGCTCAATACGTCCAGTCACCACCGTGCCCCGACCTTCAATCGAGAAAATGTCTTCGATCGGCATCAGGAACGGTTTATCAATCTCTCGCTTCGGCTCGGGAATGTAAGTGTCGAGAGCATTCACAAGTTCAAGAACCTTCTTCGCCCACTCGTCGTCAGCCGTCTTCGCTTCCAAAGCCTTGAGACCGGAACCGCGAATCACTGGAGCGTTGTCACCATCATAATTCTGTTTCGTTAGAAGCTCGCGCACTTCAGCTTCTACTAGATCAATGAGTTCGGGATCATCCACCATATCTACTTTGTTTAAGAAAACGACAATCTTTGGCACTCCCACCTGACGAGCCAAGAGGATGTGTTCGCGAGTCTGGGGCATCACGCCATCGGTCGCCGCCACTACGATCACCGCGCCGTCCATTTGAGCAGCGCCAGTAATCATGTTTTTGATATAATCGGCGTGACCCGGGGCGTCAATGTGGGCATAGTGTCGGGTATCACTTTCGTACTCATTATGGGAGAGCGAGATGGTAATACCGCGCGCCTTCTCCTCCGGCGCGGAATCAATCTGGTCAACCGTCTTAACCCTCGCCTTCTTACCAGCGAGAGTGAGCACATGCAAAATAGCAGCCGTGAGAGTGGTTTTGCCATGATCAACGTGACCGATGGTGCCGACGTTGACATGGGGCTTGGAACGATCAAATTTTTCTGCCATAATTTTTGATAGCTAATTAATAATAAAACCAGACGCAAAATGCGTATGGTCTATCCTAACAGAACCGGATTATTAGTCAACCCCAGTTAGTCTAACATCCCGGTAAACTCCTCTACTGACAAACCCGAAACTCTAAACAAAAACAAAGCCGATCAACTCCAAAACTTTAACAACTTCTTTCGGTTTGAGCGTGGGAAGTTTGGACACAAAATTTAAACACCAAGATAGATCGGGGAAATAACGATGCCCTTATCGACCCAGGTCTTCTTGTGTCGCACTTTCATCGTTTCGAGATAAAGCCCCGCCGCTTCCCTAATATTACGTTGAGCTTCCTCGAAAGTATCGCCCTCGGAAACACACCCCGGTAAAGCAGGAATGGTAACAGTATAACCGCCAACCTCCAAATCCGGCTCAAAAACAGCCGTATATTGATTGATTGTTTTTAATTGGTTCTTGGACATACCACCATCCTAGCACAAATAAAATGTGTTATCATCCTAGATTATGATTCTCGCCACGCATGCTATCGCTGGAGCCGCTCTTGCCTCGATGATGCCTGATCGACCAGGGCTCGCTTTCATCGCTGGAGTGATTAGCCACTTCCTCCTCGATACCATTCCCCATTGGGATTACCAGCTACGTTCCAAGCGGGAAGACAAGAGCAACCCCCTTGACAATGACATCATTATCGGCCACGACTTTTGGTTCGATTTGATAAAGATTAGCGGCGACGCTCTCCTCGGCCTTATTTTGAGTTGGCTCTTTTTCTACCAAACCTTCACCGGAGAACTCGGGGTGACCACCTTCGTCGCTGGCGCCATTGGCGGCCTGCTCCCCGATGCGTTTCAATTCGCCTACTTCAAACTCCGCTCCCCGTGGCTCACCATACTCCAACGTTTCCATTACTGGATCCACGCCGACCGCGAGAAAAAACTTGAGCCGATTATTGGAGTAATTTCCCAAGCTTTTCTCATCGCGCTAATTGTCTCCACCGTAAAATTTATTTTGTAGTACCCACTGTCAAGGCGACGCCTTGACAGTGGTAAGACTAAGTAACTGCTAATAAACCGAGATGTTGTTCGACCCGACGAAGACGCAAATATACCACCAGTCAAATTGCTGTCTACTGCCTCGCCTCAATAATCTTTTGGGCAACGGCTTGCGGCACTGGGAGATAGCTGTCGAATTCCATGGTGAAAGTGCCGCGACCTTCGGTCATCGAACGGAGTTGGGTAACATAACCAAACATTTCGGCGAGCGGCACTTTCGCTCGAATCACCTTCAGGTGTCCGCGATCCTCTATACTCTCAATCTGCCCGCGCCGACCGGAAAGATTCCCGGTAATATCGCCCAGCCACTTCTCGGGGATCACCACCTCGACCTTCATCATTGGCTCAAGGATAACTGGCCCGGCGCGCTTGACCGCATCTTGTAGCGCCATCGAACCAGCGAGTTTGAAAGCGAGCTCGGAGGAGTCCACTTCGTGATAAGAACCGTAGAAGAGTTCACAAGAAACATTGACAAGCTGGTAGTCGGCGAGGACGCCGCGATCAAGTCCTTCACGCACCCCCTTCTCCACAGCTGGAATATATTCTTGGGGAATCACCCCACCTTTAATATTATTAATGAATTCGAAATCGGCTTCGCGGGTAACATTTTTAGCCAACTTCTTTTTTTCTCCGCCGGCGGGCAACGGCGCCATTGGCCTGACCCGCAATTTGACGTGCCCGTATTGACCCTTGCCCCCCGACTGCTTGATATATTTATGTTCCGCTTCGGCCTCTTTAGTGATGGTCTCGCGATAAGCCACTTGAGGTTGACCAACATTCGCGCCGACACCGAACTCTCGTTTCATCCGATCAACGATGATCTCGAGATGAAGCTCACCCATGCCGGAGATAATCGTCTCGGCGGTCTCGGGATCAGACTTGATGCGAAAAGTTGGATCTTCGTCCGAAAGTTTTTTCAAAGCCATCCCCATTTTCTCTTGATCAGCCTTGGTCTTCGGCTCAATTCGGAGCGACACTACCGGCTCGGGGAAACTAATCCGCTCCAGAATGATCGGCTGTTTCTCGTCACAGAGAGTATCCGAGGTAGTTGTATTTTTGAGCCCAACTAAAGCGGCGATCTCACCGGCATAAACCTTTTTCACTTCCTCTCGCTGATTGGCATGCATACGGAGGATCCGACCGACACGTTCGCGTTCATTCTTGGTGGCATTATAAACATAGGAACCGGCCTCGAGCGTCCCTGAATAAACGCGGAAGTAAGTAAGTTGACCAACATACGGATCCGTTTGGAGTTTGAAAGCCAAGGCAGAGAAAGGGGCATCATCGGACGCCGGTCGCTCGATCTCTTCACCACTGTAAGGATTAATTCCTTTCATCGGCGGGATGTCAAGCGGAGAAGGGAGATAATCGACCACCCCGTCAAGCACCAGTTGCACTCCTTTATTCCGGAGAGCTGAACCGCAAAAAACGGGGATGATCGCTCCCGTGATTGTGGCCTGCCGGAGAATCGCCTTGAGTCTCTCGATCAACATGGTTTTCCCCTCGAGATATTCGTTCATGGCCGCATCGTCTTCGCCCACAATTTTTTCCACCAACTCGTGATGAAATTTTTCGGCCGTCGCTTGAAGCACTTCGGGAATTGGCACCGATTTCACCTCTTTGCCCAACTCGCCCTCAAAGTGATAACCCGTCATCGTCAACAAATCAATCACTCCAATATGATTCGCCTCTTCACCAATCGGGATCTGAAGTCGAATCGCCTTCTTGGTTAAACGTTCTAAAATGGTTTTGTAACAAAATTCAAAACTCGCACCGAGCCGATCCATCTTATTGATGAAACAAATTCGCGGGACATGATACTTGTCGGCTTGTCGCCAAACTGTTTCCGATTGCGGCTCAACGCCAGCCACACCATCGAAGACAACCACCCCGCCATCGAGCACTTTGAGTGAGCGCTCCACCTCCACCGTGAAATCAACATGCCCGGGTGTATCAATGATGTTGATACGCACACTCCCATTTTCATTGGACTTGGAAGCTAAGTTTCCACTTGGAAGCTTAGCTTCCAAGTAAGTGGGCATCCAGAAAGCAGTGGTCGCCGCCGAAGTAATCGTGATCCCCCGCTCGCGCTCTTGCTCCATCCAATCCATTGTCGCCTCTCCCTCGTGAACTTCACCAATCTTGTGCGAGACACCAGTGTAATATAGGATGCGCTCGCTCACCGTCGTCTTACCAGCATCAATGTGAGCAATAATGCCGATGTTGCGAACACGATCTAATGGGTAATGACGATCCTCCATATAATTCAAAATCGCTCAACGACTTAACGAGTGGTCGGAGTCGTCGGACGATTAACTGTCCGAGCGAAATGAGCAAAGGCACGATTAGCCTCGGCCATCTTGTGAACATTCTCTTTACGCTTTACCGCTTCACCATCATTTTTGCTGGCTAAGATGAGTTGCTCAGCCAACCGACGCGACATTGGCGTCCCCTTCTTCGATCGAGCGGCCTCGAGCAACCACCGAAGAGACAGAGCTAAGCGACGCTTAGGAGTGACCTCGTGGGGAATTTGATAATTAGCTCCACCCACCCGCCGCGAGCGCAACTCGGTATGGGGCCCCGCATTCTTAAGCGCCTCTTCGAAAACTTCCAACGGTTCTTGTTTGGTCTCTTCTTTAATCTGATCGAAGGCATCATAAGCCACTTGTCTCGCCGTCGCCTTCTGCCCGCGATGCATTAGATAATTGATCATCTTCGCCACCTTAACCGACTGATAACGATCGTCAGGAGAAGCTTCTCGGGTGTTAGTAATTTTACGGCGCATGATAAAAATTAAAGAATTTTACTTCGCGGCCTTCGGCCGCTTCATTCCATAGAGACTGCGTCCCTGTCGACGACTCTCAACGCCAGAAGCATCGAGCTTGCCACGAATAATATGGTAACGGACCCCGGGCAAATCCTTCACCCGACCACCACGAACGAGAACCACCGAGTGTTCTTGCAAACTGTGGCCAATCCCCGGAATGTAGGCGGTCACTTCCATGCCGTTGGTAAGACGGACACGAGCGATCTTCCGAATCGCCGAGTTCGGCTTCTTGGGTGTCGTTGTCTTGACTTGCACGCAAACGCCACGCTTGAAGGGCGAGGGGTAGGCGATCGGCTGATTCTTAAGCACATTAAAACCGCGCGCCATCGCCACCGAGCGCGACTTACGCCGAAGAGTGTGTCGCCGCCGTTTAATTAATTGATTGATCGTCGGCATAATTCAATAACCTGAAGAACCTCTACTCTAATAGATTAGCGCGAACTCTGCAAGTTTCTAAGAAAATTTAAATTGGGAGGTATGATCTTATTTATTCACAAGCATCAACATATTCCAGTTTTGAACAAGACAATACACATTGATTTTTTAAACAAAAACCAAATTGTTGAGGTCTTTGATATTTTGTATCTAGAAATTCACAATCAGGATTCGAATTACAAGATAGATTTGAATGTGAAGCCGATGGCGCTATAATTTTATCTACATATAAATATTCTTCAAAATATCCTTTGCAATTTTCAGGCCAGCCACCAAACTGACACTCATTACTATTTTTACAATACTCGCATTGCTTCTCGAGAGATTCTTTAATTATCTTACCCTTTACTTTTATGAGAGTTTTATTCTGGTTCAAGACTAGCATAGCTCTCCGCAGGAGCTACAATAGTCTTGTATGGCAACACGAAAAAGGTATTTGGCCCGTTCCAAAGTTTCCAACGCCCACTGCCGTGAATTTTTGAGATATTTCGCTCTTGATCTAACGGCGA
>DATDVJ010000006.1:0-36338 GCA_036517595.1 Minisyncoccota bacterium | reverse complement strand
TCTTCCGGCAATTTGCGCATTTCAATCGGCCATCGGCAGTTTTCCAGAATCTATTTTTCAAACAACTCGGGCACTTTTTCTTTCTCTGTTTCATGCTAGAATACTAGCATTCGCAGGTCCGTTATTTAGACTTTACCCTATGTAACATCACCTCCTTTCTTTACCGAGGATACCATACCCCTCGAAACAAGACTAACCACAAACTGGTCCGGCTTAAGACCTCTCCAATCAATCGTTGGATCTGAAATCTCGTACACAGTTTCCGATCTAAACTGACGCACAATCTCAAAGCCGTGCTGATCCAACAACACCATCTTATTCCCACCCAAAGCAACGACTCCGCCGAAACTTTCTTGCCGTAATCGAAATTTAACCGTCCGAAAACTGGTAAGGGTTTCTGTCTTAGGGACATTGCCTGCCCGCCTCTCTTTAATGCCCTTTGCCATTTCTAGGGCATGATGCGGAATAGAATAAGGGTCGAGATCGTTGATTTTTCCAGTTCTGGTTTTAGCTTCCATTCTGCAACCAGCGCCACACATAGGAAACAACGGGCATGTCTTGCATTCACCGGGGATTTGAAATCCTTCACGCCAGAGGTCCATCCTGTCCCAAATGGTTTTAAAATCTTCTTGCAATAGGTTGCCATAGGACAAGTCTAAGTGAGAACATGGTCTTACGGGCCCATCGTACGAAACCGTCATAGTTGTAATTCCAGCAACACATCTGCGGGTAGTGAACAATTCCGGATGCTCAACCCCGTAGAGACCACACAAAGGAATTGGTTCAAGAGTGTCTACTTCAATTTCAAGATGCTGACGGACCCAACAGAGATCGTTAAGGAACCGAACCACTTGTTTTTGGCTCAAGGATAAATCGAAAAAATCTCGGCAATTGCCCGGGCATCCGGCCTTCGTGGCATTGAAAGTCTTGATACCAAGACCAGACACAACCTCCGCCGTAGTTCTGACATGTTCAACATTAAGTGAAGAAACCACCATGTTAGCCGACACGCTAATACCTGCATCTTGAGCGACCCTAATACCATTTAGCAACAATCTAAATGAGTTTTGACTTTTGGTAATAGAGTCGTGAATTTCTGGTGTCGGTCCCAAAATCGAAGTCAGGATATGTTTCAGGCCAGCCATCCGTAAAGCAATAGCCTTTTCTGTTGTCAGAAGTGTCAAACTGGAATTCATGTTCACTCCCATATTACTCGATCGAGCTAATTCAATGCAGGCAAGAGAGGCTGGCATATTTAGAAGTGGTTCGCCACCAGTAATAACTACATTGAATACTTCAGCATCGTTTAGTTTACGAAAAATACTTTCTGCGTTTTTCGGCGCGAGAAAATTTTTCGTTGACATAACCACTAATCTAGACTCCTTTCCCCTCCAAAAATTGTAACAATGCTGACAAAGATGCGGACACGCCCCGGTAACCTCTACTTGAACGCCAAACGGAGATTTTAACCTTTTGTACACAAGAACCCATCCCTTCTTTTCAAAGAACCCTTTGGTCAGAGCAATTCTAACCTTTCTATTCCCCATACTACGCCTGATCTAATCAATGTCAACGGCCAATCAATTTGGAATTGTTTTGACTAATTTTTGAATGCCGGCGATCACCACGCCGACCGAAAGCAGATCAAGATTTTTCAGGATGTCCATTGTGATAGATTGTAATATACTTTATCCTATTAGCAAAACTCGGAGGTTGTTCGGGCTCTTTACGAAATCTCCCATAAATGCTAGATGTAGCATACCACTCAAGATTGTCTTGAGGGGATGTTGAAAAAAGTTCTTTGACAATTAAGTATAAAAAAGGAGATACAGAAAATGGGAACAAATAAAATGAGACCCGTCGTAACTGGTCCCTATTGGCAACAAGGTGGGTTAAGCGTTTTTTACCATCATGACAAGGTTGTGGAGGTAAAAGCACCAAGGACATTAGTCAACCAACTGGTGAAGTTCTGTGATGGTCAAAGGACAACGAAAGAAGTTATTGATAGAATCAGTAAAAACTGGGATAAAACGTCGACGATGGAATTGCTCGAATCCCTGAAATCAAACGGGGTCATCTGCGAAGCGGCCTCAATCGGTAAATATCTTTGGCCGTTTGTAGGGAACCCAACAATGTTTGGTCGCGATCTAAGCGATCAAGCAATTCTTCGACTGGTCGGTAAGGCCAACCGGAGGAACTCGTCTGGTCCAGCGGGAATAGAAATTTCCGTCAGACCGACAAATTTGTCTCGCATCATTGAGCAACGTACTTCGATCCGTACTTTCACATCTGAAGCGATGAGCATGAGAACAATTGCGCTCATGTTATGGGCTGGATATGGTGTCGTCGAAAGTTCCCACCTGCTTGGCGAAGGTGATCCTCAAAGAAAGAAAATCTGGCAAAGTCAAAGGTTCTCCAGACACACAGTGCCATCGGCCGGAGCTCTTTATCCCGTCAGACTGTCGTTGGTCCTCCTGCGTCCAACTAAAGAATATCAAGCGGGTGTCTATGATGTGTATTTTAGGAAATATGGAGTAGTTGAACTCTCGCCGACGAAAATAGAGGTCTTTCAAGTCCTTCGTTCTTTTGCTGACCAGACAATCTGCAATAAGGCCCAAGGAGTCATCGTTGTCAGCGGCTCATTCGAGTTGTCTGGTGAAAAGTACGGCAATCGATCCATACTGTATGTACCGTTAGAGGTGGGACATATAGCCCAAAACATCCATCTGTCAGGAGTGGAAAACAAAGTCGGGACAGTAGAAATCGGCGGCTTTTTGGAAGAGTCAATGAAAAAAGCTCTCCGGTTGCCCAAAGGTTTTTGGCCTCTAACAACGATTCTCTTTGGACAACCTAAGGCATCAACAACTACCAAACCGACAAAAGAAGGCGCTCTCGATGTGCGATGGGCCCCGCCAACGGCCGACAATTATGAATTGCCTTTCTCAATGGTGTTTGCCAAACCTAATGGCAAGGTTTCTCGAGATTGGTCTTGTGGTCGAGCCGAAAACCCACAGTTCGCCTTGAAAAAAGCAGTGTCCGAGGTGTATGAATGGCAAGCTTGCGGGCGATTGCCCGAAGATCTCATTAGGGCCTCACTCAAAGAACTTGATGAGGCGATCGATCCCCGATCAATCGTTAATTATCATGAGCGACAGTACCAAAACAAATGTTTCCCGTTAAAACCGTTCAATGAAAGACATCAGTATTCTTGGGTAAAAGGGAAAAACATTTTATCGGGCGAGACGGCTTATATTTTAGCCGACTGCGTTTACTTTCCCTATTTTCCGAGAACCCCACGATACACCATGGCTAATTCATCAGGTACAGCTGCTCGATTTGACAGAGACGAAGCGATCCAACATGCCACTCTCGAACTGGTTGAACGCGATGCCTTTATGATCGTCTGGCTCAACCGATTGCAAATGCCCAACATACTTGTTAAAAGTCTGTCGGGGTTTGTCCAAAAAAGGATTAGGGCATTGGAGCGAGCCGGGTTTAGAGTCATCGTTAAAAACTTCACCCTGGATATGGCGCCAGTCATTTTTGTCTTTGCTCAAAACGAAAAGCTAACGACAACGATCTGCACTGCCTGCTCGTCCTTTGACACGGTTTCAGCGATTGATCATGCGATGAAGGAAACTGAAGCTGCTGCCTATTGTCGATTGAGAAATCAAAAGGTGGAATCGATAAAACCTCGAGAGGTACATCGAACCTATCATCATGGCGACTTGTACGGACAACGACATTATTTCCAACGGGCAAACTTTCTAGCCGAGGGTGGTACAATGATGAAGTTTGCCGATGTTGCCAATAAGACACCCAGAACATGGAGCAAATTACTGAAATGTTTCGAAACCGTAAGCTCCTCGATCTTAGCCGTTAGCCTGCAATCAGGCAATCAATTTTCGGACTTTCAAATTCCGAAGGTTGAAAAAGTGTTTGTTCCTGGTATAATTCCTATGAGTTTCGGTTATGGTCTAGAACCTTGTGGAATGGATAGGGTCTACACTCTTCCAGTCCAACTTGGATATAGAACTGCTCCACTGGAATACCGGGGACTAACAAAATTTCCACACCCTTACACATAGAAAGGAGGTGATGAGCAATGAAAAAAGCTACTGCAAACAAGCAACCGAAGCGGTTCATCTGGTCAATCAAAAGCAAACCGCGCACTAGCCAGATGACGTCGATGAAGAGCAGCGACTCTTCGAGCCAGAGCGCTCAAAGTAAAGACTGAGCGCGCACCGGATGAAACCGGTCAAAACAACCCTTAATTGCCTTCCCAGGCAATTAAGGGTTTATTTATTACCAAAACTAGACCCACTAAAAATATCTTTCGGCTGTCTGGTCATAATTTCTTTCCAATCCAAACTTGGGTTGTTTTCCAAAAATGATTTAACGATATGGTAACCAAGAGCATATCCGGTCCAACGAATATATTTTTCATTACCAAAAAATACTCCTCGACAAATTTCAGGATTGGTTAATTGTAATAAGTTTGCCAGTTTCATTTCTAAAAAAATAACTTTCGCCCGATTTAATCCAAAGATTTTGGTCCAAGGAGCTTGACCACCACCGATAACTTGTTCACGAAAACGTTCGGCCAACCCCTCAAAAATCATTGAGTCTAAAAGGGATTCACATTTTTTATCTCTCAAAAAAATAGCATGATTAAATTCATGTCCGACAGTTTCGCTTAAAGCCCTATCGTATTGCGGGTTAGCGGGATTTATGAAAATTAAAATAGTATCCGGCCAAGGGGTATAGCCGGTCGTCCCCGACATTTCCTCCTTAACAAATTGACTAAATGTTGGGAAGACAAAAATACTAGTAATTTTCCCTGGTAAAAGATCAGAGCATTTTTTAATAGCTTTCGTTATAGTTTTAATTATCCTTACTTCATCTAAAGTAAAAGTATATTGATGGTTATTATCATCGGCCTTATCAAAAACGGCTCCTCGCAGATAATTATTCAGATTTTCTTTAGTGCTAAAACCGGCATAACCACTGTCTGAATCTTCAATTTCCCTTAATAAACAATCGAGTAGCCCATTTTTATCATTATCACTTAAGCCATAATCTACACAGGGCAAATGGACATAAGCAATTATCTTAGCATTATTTTTTATTTCTATTTTCATGAATTTTATCCTTCATAAATTCTCATATACCCATCCACATAGATTTTCGTTTGCCAATTAGGGATATTGCTTGATTTCAACTCTTCTTTACTTGGATCGCGCAAAAAACTCAACAAAACCGTAAAACCAAGCACGCCGATGCCGGCGATGACCACGCCGACCGAAAGCAAATCAAGATTTTTCAGGATGTCCATTGGGGTACATTGTAATAGAAACTGTGAACAAAAACAAAATTTGACGGTAAAAGTTCCTTGTGGTATCTTTCTATAAGAAATTGGCTCTAAAGTTGAGCTATAGTTACTAGCACATTGAAAAATAAAAATGGGAGTCAAAAAATGGACAAACACAAGCTTTTTCAACAGATCGAGTCTAGTATTAAAGAACAAATCGCAGATGCCGAAAGAGCGAGACAAGATTCCCAAGACGAAGCAAACAGACATGTTGGGAGAATGCAATCAAGGTACGACACCTTTAAGGAGGAGGCTCAGCAAATGGCCGCGGCCCATGAGTTGCGTAAAGTAGGATTGAGCAGATCATTGTCGACCATCAGAAGTTTCCTTGCCGACCTAGACACACTTCAGACTGGGGGCATGATTAGAATTGGAAGTGTGGTCCTTCTTGAGTCTCTAGATGGACAAAAACAAAAACGTGTAGCACTTGCCCCAGTCGGTGGTGGAATAAAAATTTCACAGGAAGTAAACGAGGTTACTATTGTCACGCCATCTGCTCCCCTCGGCCGAACTCTTTTGGGAAAATTAGGTGGTGAAAAAATCGAGTTGATACTCGACGGAAAAACTGTAACTTATGCGATTTTGGAGGTGATCTGATGAATTTGTTTATCAGTCTTGACGGAGTTGATGGTGTCGGTAAAACCACGGTAGCAAAACTCCTCGCCGCTGACGGAGTTTTCCGATATTACAAATCTCCCGCCGGACCTTTCGCACAATTGCGAAAAGAAATTGACGCTCACGCAACTCCGCTTGAGCGATACTGCTTCTACCGACTGGCAACGCAGTTTGATTCAGTACAGATAAGCCGATCGTTGGAAACAAACTCTGTTGTCTGTGATCGCTACATTGCGTCTACGGCGGCATATCACATCGCAATGGATGCTCGCATTCGAGTCATCCATAACGATGTTGAACTTCTCGAGCCACACTTCGCGTTTCTTCTCGGCGCTCGTTCGGAGGTTCGTGATAAGCGAATACTTGAACGCGCAAAAGTGTTGAGCGATGTAAAACTTGAGGGAGATAGCACGCTCCTTGACCATGTCGCTGAAATCTTTATGTCGTTCGGTCTCATCTACATTGACACCAGCGACATCACGGCCGATGAAGTCGCCACAACAATTAAGCACATCGTTGCGCAAGGAGAAATGCTATGAGCTTGAAGCCGCTTTCGTACGCTCACATTATGGCCATTGCAGATGCCTGGCGTGATATGGGTGGTGCTCTCGAAGTGGAAATCGGCGCGCTTGAACCGCTTTTGTGGCGGGACGAGCAGTATCGCATTCACGATGTCGTAGGTGCGCTGACGGGACGTGGTTTCAAGGTTTCGATGACGACCAACGGGCAACTGTTGGACATCTTCGCCGAGAATTTGAGTCGCGCCGGCCTCTCGCTCATACGATCGAGTTGGCACTCGACTAGCCCGTTGATGTTTCGGGAGATATCCGGAGGCTACGGCGATTACGATCGGTTCATGCGCGGGATAACACTTGCGCTTGAATCGGGTATAAAAATCGCTTTCAATCGTGTGCTTCACAAAGGGTACACTAGTGATATTCTCGAGCAGTTGTCATTCGTCGAGCGATACAAAAGCCGACTCAAACTCTACACGCTTCTGTGGACACCACAGAGTGCATCTACTCACGAATCGTTCTATCAAGACTGGCATCCTGTTGTGCGAGAATCGGTTTTGCCGCGCACACTTAAGATAGTCAGAGTTAGAAAGCAACTTGGCCGTGAACGTCTTCGGTTTCATCTTATTGGAGGCGGATCGGTCGAAGTGAAGCTGTGTGATAAATTAAATCGTAGTATGCATCCCTGCGTATCATGCTCGTTTAAGAAAGAGTGCGAGGAGGGGTTCGGTGACTATGTTCGAGTTGACCCGCGTCTGCACCTCTATTTCTGTTACATGCGTCGGGATCTAGGATTCCAAATACCGGAATACTTCGGAAGACCAGAGGTATTGAAACAGAAAATACAAGAAGCAGTCAGGACAATAGATGTTGCGAGTCTTCTTGCAACGGCTCCGCTACGCCTAACAGTAACGCCATTCTGCAATTTTAATTGCAGAGCACCGGGGGTAGAACAGGGATGGTGCATGGAAGAGCCCGGCGAGTTCGTGTATCCAAAAATTCGAGCATCTCTGTTAAAAAAGAAGTAGTCCAACGCCGCGTATCAAGCCCACAAGCTCACGCGGCGTTTTTCTTTGGTGAATTTGTAAAAGTAATTTCCGGCAAACGAATTATCATCTCGGCTGGTATGCCAAGTTCTTTCTCGTACACAAGATCAACACTGCCAAAAACTGCTTGTTTAAAATCGAAACTTAATTCTTCAGATATCGCTCGCACTATTTCCTCATTTTCACCTTCGATCTCCACGAACGGATTCAGTCCTGGCCAAGTATCGATCGTTACTTCCACCCCGTCACGCACCCATACCTCACGCATATTTTCTTGGAATGCTTTTGCTGGTATATCGCACGCTTCAAAAAAAGCCGTGGCAGTCTCAAAATTGTTTACTACGAGTTCAATCTCATAAGTGTCGTTAATGCCAAATCCGCGAATCTCTTTAACGGTCATTGTTACCTTATCGGATTCTTGTCGGACACGACCCCACTTATTTCGTCCGGGTGCAACACGAGAAAAATCGAAGGTTTTTCTCCGCATTATATACTCTGGTGTTTTCAATTCAAACCCCGCCTCTTTTAATTTGACTCGCGTGGAATCTTTATCAACCGAGAGAAATGTTGCTTCAATTTCTTTTTTCATAGGCGTGATTATAAATTAAACGAACTCCAAAAGATGGTTAGGATTGAGAAATAAAAGAAACTCCGATTGGTGATGCTTCCACGGTTACTCAACAAAACCGTAAATCCCAGCACGCCAATACCAGCGATGACCACACCGACCGAAAGCAGATCAAGATTTTTCAGGATGTCCATTGGAGTAGATTATACAACAAAACAACAGATCTCGGCAACAAAAAAATTGACCGCAACCGGGCTTTGTTATAATCTTATTCTAGATTAGATCTTTGACACTGTGTTGGTGTCAATCGTTCTGTTTGGACGACCTGTTGAATTAAGGGGAGACGCCGTGAAGCGATTGAGTATTTGTCTGACCGTTGTTCCACTTTTTGGTTTTACCGGGCCATGCATGGAATCGTCATCATCGACTCCCTCGAATCATAACGAGGCTAGCGACGAACCATCGATAGCGCCGCCAAATCAATCAAATCAAATTGAACCCACGGCGCCAGAACCAACAACTCTCGCGTCGGTTCCGCCAGCGCCAACTCCTACTCCTCCATCTCCGGCCCTGCCACCATCTTCGCTGCCACCGCCCGCTCCGCCGCCGATACCTGAACCAGCGCCGGAAATTACCGAACCGCCATTGACACCATTCACCTGCCAAGATTTCGCGTCTTTGCCGCTCGTTGGACTGCCAGCCAGGCAAATTGTTCACTCGCTAGCTCCGAACGAAGACTTACTTTTGGCACAATCTGTTTTGTGATTCTTCGGTCGGTGACGACCCCGAAGGGTCGTCTGATTGCGGCCGTTTGGTCGTGGGAAGATCAGGCGCTGGTTACGATGAGTATCGAGCGGTGATCAGATTTGATTTGACCGATTTGCCCGCCACCGCCGAAATAGAAACCGTCTATCTCGATCTTTATCCGCTGGGCGGCGAAGCATTTTTTACTGTCAATTTAACAGTTGATCGACTAAAGGCGGAATGGTGGCAAACCTGTCCTGACAATCCGGCTGACTGGCAAGTACTCTGCGACAATGAATTGCCGCTGACTACCGGGACAGGCTTGAGTAGCTCTAATTGGTGGAGCGATGACGAGATCAACTATTGGCTCCGTTTGGATATCACCACGCTCTATCAAGATTGGCGCGCCGGAGAATTTGCTAATTATGGCTTGATGATTGATGAAGCGGGTTTCTTCAACAAACTCATTTTTGCCAGCGCCGACAACGCCGATTCGCAAATACGGCCACGCCTAATCGTCACAACCAAAGCCCAAACACCGACGCTCCGATTTCCTCTGACCGGCTCCTACACTGAAGAGAGAATCAGCGGTTATGATTTCGGTGATTGGTGGAGAGAAAGTTATTGTCTGGACGACAAAACACCGCTTCGTCACACCGGAATTGATCTTCGAGCGGCGGTCGGCAACGTGGTCTATGCGGTCAGTGACGGAAAAGTAGCTTACGCATCACTTAGCGACAAATGGGGCGGTTATGTGGTGTTAGAACACGACAACAAATGGATCAGCACTTACACTCATGTTATACCCGATGTGAGTGAAAAACAAACCGTCGCTCGTAGCGATCCAATCGCCGCTATCGCTTATGGCAATGCCAATTTCGACCCCCATTTGCACTTTCAAGTTCGATACACACCTTTTAAGATTTCTGAATTGAGATTGTCTCTTATCGGACGTCTGCCAAATGAAAGTTGTTTTGTAAAGGATAGTCCTTTTCTTCCTGAAGCCGATCCCAAATTCCCAAAAGATTTCCTAGATCCAAAATGTTTGGACTGGGAGTAAATCACGACCTCACGGTGGCGGATTCCTATCCGCCACTTTTTTATGGATAAAAACTTACCCAACCCTCAATCCCATGTTCACCCGGACGTGCTATCATCGTGCGCTCTTCTTCAAAAAGAAACAAGTATCCATTCAAGTGTATCGAGTAAACACCTGACCTCGCGCCCCCTTCTTGGAAATCTCGAAAAACAACTGTTAGTTTGCTCTTATTGGCTCCGACAATCTCTTTGCATGTCTCCTGATTTTTTTCTGTCGATGCCGCTTCCGCAATTCGTTTTACCACATCAACACCATTAACGATAATTATGGGTGCTTGGTATTCAATCCCGCAAAAATTGACAATTTCATGCATCGCCTCGTTGTCTAGCTGTTTTTCTGCCCGCAATAAAAATATGATAAATATCAACAATCCGACCGCGATCAATAACCAAACAGATTTAGGCGCCATAAAAAATTTGCGGTTCATCGCCATCTGATTTCTGGCATTTTTTTACTGGAGCGGGCCGTTGGCTCACCGCCGCGACCAACGCGAAACATCGCGGTAACTAACCAACTCTTATCTTTTATGCCAGCGATATCTAAAATGGCTTGATATTCTTCGTCGATAAGTTGCTGGTGTTCGCGAGAAAAAAGTTTTAAGCCGCCAAGATTAATCCCCTGCCAGAAAAACATTGTGCCAGTGATCAAATGGAAACTAAAACCAAGTCGAGTAGCTTTGAGCCAGATTCTCTCAATCACTCGACCGGCGGTGATAAAATCGCGATCGTCATTTTTTACCGCCACTAATCCCATAAGTGGCGTCGCGGCGTAATTTTTGGCATTGCCGGCCGCAATTTTTTTGGCTAGGCCAAATTTGGCAAGTTTATTCATTATTGACCAACGTTTGAACAATTTCAGTCCAAATTTTTCTGGTGGCTTAAGCTCCATCGTTTCCACAAACAAACCCTTCATCTTTTTCTCCTCTTCTCCTCTTGACCAGACCACCTCGTCAAAAAACAATTCGTGGAGTTTCTCATTTTCTAAAGTAACAATTTCATTGGCCGCGGCAACTTGACCTAAACGATTAATCTGATTTCCATCTTCTATCCAGATTACTCTTATTTCACCACTAATTTCTTCAACCGATTGTCGCAAATAATTTTTCTGTTCAATCGTCAACGGTTTTAAATCATATCTTTTTCGATTGGTGGTTCTTTGCAAAATAATTTGGGATAATTCCTCTTCGACTGGCGCCGCCTCGGATAACTTTATCTGCGCGGTCAAATTCGGGTTGGCAAGATCAGGAAATATTTTAATTTCGGTTTTGAATCCCGAAGCTCCAGCAGAAATTTTTATATTCTCAATCAACGCGCCGTGAGCAATCCAAGTGCCGCGGTTATGGTAATTTAAAATCGGATGATCTTTCTCTGGTTCAGCAATGACATCAATTTCGTTACCGCGAATCTCAAATCGCCACGGTTGAGAATTGCTCCCCGACGGAGCATTGATACTCACAGTAATAATTTTCCTGACTGTTTCCGGCGTAATCATGCTGAAGGTAAAACGATCTTTGGCTTTTTGCCTCGCACATAAACGAGTTGCCGTCGATTCAATTTTCCCCACTCGGGGCTATCGCTACTTAACAAATTAATTTCAGGCAAAGCGCGGACGCCAATGGATTGACGGAGCTTGCGAAACTCAATGTTGGTGTGTTCCAGCCCGTTGACCATCTCATTTTTTATCCAGGTCTCAAGCTTGGAATTCAATTTGACTTCCGGCGCCAGTTCTAAATTGACGTGCAACCGTTCACGCTTACTCCCTTTGGTGTAATCGGAATAAGCGGCAAATTTACCCGAAAAGTATTGGCTCATCTTGCCGCGCTCCAAACACATTTTTATGTTCTCCGGATAGATGTTTAAGGCGTAAAAGGTCACCGCCACGTCACTTCTTCCTTTAATAATCAATACCGGTGTTTTAAATTTAGTTAAACCTTTGGCTTGGGCGATTTTAGATAAATTATATTTTTTTAGAATGGCGGAGATTTCTGGAAAACTTTTGATCAATCCCAAATCATGGATATTGTAACGGATAAGAGGGATCGAAGTATTAGCCGTTAGAACCAATTCTTCACCAATGGTTTCAAAATAAATTAATTCCGGATCATACTGAACTAGCGCCGGCAAAATGGTCGCTTGACCGAAAAGCTCGTGATATAAACTTTTATTTTTGATTGCTTGGCACCTCAAAAAGATTGATAACGGCGTTTCGTGCCCCATGACGCCAGCATCCGCCGAACCGTAGATATTGACGATCGCTTCCGGATTAGCTAGATTCAATCTCGCCATTAAATCCGAGCGCCACTTTTCAGAAAATTTATCGCCGGCCGTAATAAATTTTAGTTTGGTCGGCGGCAAAGGAAAATGTCGCTTCTGCGCCTCAACGATTACATCCATGATAAAAGGCGGGTAACCGTTGATAATTATCTGATCATAATGGATCGCGACATTTTTCAATAAACTTAAAATGTCTTCCCGTTCAATCCCCGGCGTTGCCACGGTGATTTTATAACCGCGGCGCGCCACTTCACGAAAACTATCAGCGGTAAACGGGCCGGCAATCCAGATTCCCATTGAAAAGCAGACAATGGCTAGAACGGAATCGGTTTTTTTAATTTGAAAAACATCGCGAATGATGCGCTCATGGATCTGGCCGCCAATCTTTTCTTGTTCATCGCCGCGCCACCAAAAAGTAGGCTGGCCCGATGACCCGGAACTAGCGTAAACCATTGGTGGTATTTGCTGGCGTGGAAATAAATCGCGATAAGCTGATTTATAAATATAAGAACTTTTATCGGTTATCGGCAAACTTTTGAAATCTTTCTCATCGCGCAAGTGACTTAACTTAATTTTTTTCTGTTGCAACAAACGCCGATAAGCCTTAGTTTGGATTGCCCGATTGAAAACGAGATTGGCTAATCGCCCGTTCATAATCATTTGGCCGGTTTCCCAAAACTCTGTTTGAAATTACTCGTTTTCTCTTCCCGGGCCGCTTGCTGTCCGGGAGAATTATACCCGGGTAAAATTCGTTCTTCGAAATTTATCAAGTAACGGCCTGACGGCAAGTCCAGCCCTGTGGTAATGTAGCGAACGGCAAAAGCGGCTGCCGCGCCGGCCATCATCGCCGACGGTCCCAATTGCGGTATCGCGACAATAGATCTGCCAATTTCCAACAAAGATTCTTGCATTCGATCGGTTAAATATTCCGGCCCCACAATTTTTGTCGCCAATTGAAGCCAATCGCGAAAACCAAGCTTGGCAAAATCTTCCGGCTTAATTCCGTCACCGAGCAAACCGTGAAAAATTGGCCGACTCGGCTCCAAATCAAAACGTTCGATGTCTAAAATAATGCCGTCACCATTATCCGTGGCCATCACCACCGGCAATTTCGCCAATTGGCAAATAAATCGCGTGGCAATTTTCAAATCGATACTGTCTATTTCGTCAATAAAAACATCAAGCCGCGGTTTGGTTAAAAAATCAGCCAATGTCTCGCGAGTTATTCCCTTGTCCCACACTTCCAGTTCGATAAAAGGATCCACTTCCCAGACATTCCTCGCGGCGACAGCCGCCTTATTTTGACCCAAATCAAGAACCGTCGCTCGCAAACGATTCAAATTAGAAATTTCGACCGTGTCCGGATCCGCCAGTTTAATTCTTTTCGGTCCGCCGCTAAAAACTAACGCTGATAAAACTGCCGACCCCACCGACAAGCCAGCCACCCCGACGATGGCTTGGCGGTAACGATTTTGCTCTTCTTGGTTGATGATATTCCGATTACGCATCGTCCGAAGAGAGAGATAGGTTTCTTCCTCCGGTAAAACTACCGTTTTGTCGCACCACGGGTAATAGACCCAACAACGATTGGGCGTTGAGACCCTAAAGGACTCCCACTCAACAGTAAATTTAGAAAAATCATTTTTTGCCGCCGGATGATCTCGCAGAAAAATTTCCTTGAGCCAATGCTCGGAATCGTCTATTCTAGTCCCATGTTTCGGAATTTCTTTTTCGGTGGTAAAAATTTGTGGCGCTTCAATCATAGATATAATTTGCTTGTTTTAAGCCACGCGACCGTGGCCGGTAATTCTTTTATCAAAACTCGATCTTCAATAATCACCGGCAATTGCTGACGGAATGATTTATATAATTTAAGCGCGGTTGAAGATAACTTTTTCTGATCGCCCTTATAATCAACGGCTTGAGCCAGAGCCACTAATTCAATCATTAAAACAACGAAGGCGTTGTCAATAACTTTAGCTGTCAGCAAAGCCGCGTCCGTCCCCATACTAACAACATCTTGATTATCGCCGTTGGTCGGAATGGAATGAAGCGAATGCGGATAAGCGAAAGACTGGCTCTGGGCGGTAGTTGAAGTCGCGACAAATTGTAACCCTTGAAGTCCCAAAGTTAACCCCGGCTGTTTGAGATTGAGAAAGGGGGGAAAGAGAGTATTGATCTTGTGATGAAGGAAGAAGTTGAGCCGACGTTCAGAGAGAATCGTCAGTTTAACTAAGGCGGCCTTGAGACGATCAACTGCGGAAGCAATATAATCACCGTGGAAGTTGCCGCCGTGGATGAATTCGGATCGTTCGGTCATCACGATAGGATTATCAGTCACTGAATTGATCTCAATCTCAACCGTTTTCTTCACCTGCTCGATAGTTTCATAGATTGGGCCCAAAATTTGGGGGAGGCAACGGAAAGAATAAAATTCCTGTCCGTTTTCTTTTATTTCCTGAACATCACCATTAAGTTTGTACTTGAATTGAAAGTCGGCTCGGTCGCGAAGCAGACGAGAACCTTGCGTCAGTTTTCTCATCAGCTCGGCAATTTTGATCTGGCCCGGATGAGGCCGGAGAAACTGGAGATTTGGATCAATGCCGTCTTTGAAAGCGCCGACCAACTCCATTGCCAGGGCACCGTTGCGGGTCGCGATTGAGAGGCCGAGCTCGGCTTGATCAACCAAAATTGCGGCTATTCCGGCCATCACCGAAGTGCCATTGATCAGCGACAAACCTTCTTTAATCTTAAGTTGGTACGGAGCAATTTTTAGTTTTTTCAGTATCGGCGCGACATCCTGCCTAACGCCTTGATAGAAAACTTCGCCCTCGCCAATTAAAGCCATGGCGATGTGCGCCAGTTGGGTCAGATCACCGCTAGTCCCCACGGCGCCGTGTTCCGGAATTATTGGCAATAAACGATGATTGATAAAAAGCGCCAATTGTTTAATCAAATCCTCCGACACGCCGGAATGACCTTGGAGAAAAGTGTTTAACCGGACAACCATAGCGACTAAAGAGAAAGCCTGTAATATCGGCTCACCAATACCCGTCGCGTGACTTCTGACCAGATTGTATTGCAAATCAACAAGTTGATTCTTGCCGATCAATCTGGAGACCATGGGGCCAAAGCCGGTGTTGACACCGTAAATTACCCGTTTGGTTGATTCCGCTTTTAGGAATTCGTGCGCACGCGATACCCGTTCTAAAGTTTCCGTAGACACTTCCACTATCAAAGAATCGTCTCGCACGAACGAGACTAAGTTTTCGATTGTTAAGTGTTCACCATCCAGGATAAGCTTTTTACTCGCCATTTCTGTATTCCCCACTATACCATATTGTTTGGCAAACACAAAAAGCCGCCAGTGAAATCGTTTGGATCCCAACCGGCGGCTAACCGCTCACCCCCAAGCACTGTCAAGGCTTAGCCTTGACATGATCTTGACAATTTTTTACCCAAAAACAAAACCCCGCCGAGTCGCCGGTTGGCGAAGGACGGGGTAAGGTGGAAAAGGTTCTGGGAGTTGAATTAGGCCGAGTAATTAGTAAGTGCCACGACTAGTAATCGGGGCTGATTTCGACACCAAAGTCTCGTAGATCTTGAGTGCCGCCTGATTGATGGCGGCGCGCTGAGCCTGACCGATCGCACTCGCGGCACTATCGGTGCGAGTTTTGGTATTCCCCCAAGTCGTGCGTGAAGTCGTTGCCCTCACCGAGGTGAAGTTCCCCTCCGCAGTGCAAGAATTAATTAGACGGCCTGTGGACGAATCAACAATCTGGACATCCAGAACGACCAGACCAACATCCTTCGATTCGTTGGTTGTCTTATTCCCCATTCCGTAGGATACAATTCCACCAATGTAAGGGATGAACGGGGTCAATCCTGGCCCCTTACTCTCGCCTTCGCCGGTTGACTCGGCCACTTCCGAAAATTCGGTGACACCTCCTTTGATAATAAAAGGTCCGAGCTCTCCCACCCTCATTCCGGCAACAATCTTGTCTGGGTTATGAAAATACATCATGTAGTCAACAACAACGAAATTAGGCGATTCCCGAAGTGATGACACCAACTGGGCCGCCACACCGACGCCGATCTGCAGTCCGGGATTAAGAACTACAGCACCGCCTGAAGTCACACCGCTGGCCGCCATTGTGAATGGCTCAACCACGACAACGCAAATTGGCAATGACGGATCACTGGGAATCTTGACCAATTTAACTTCAGTCACAATTGGTTTCGTCGCTTTTGCTTGGGCACTAGTCGGGGTTATCCCTGAATGCAACTTTCCACCACCACAACCGAAACACATGAACGGCACAAGCGGCCATAACTTCCCGAACACTGGGCTTTTCATTTCCGTTTCTCCAAACAAAGATACCAGAACCTTTCAAGGTTCTATTTCCACCCAACAGCTTAGCAGGAAGAGAAAAAATTACAACCCCTCCGCACGGAGATCTTCGATCATTTTTTGAGCTTTACGTGAGAGTTTGGGCGGAATTTTAATCGAGACTTTGAGATAAAGGTCACCGCGCTTACTTGGACTTGTTGGCACGCCGCGTCCCTTCACTCGCAGAATTTCCCCCGGCGAAACACCTTCGGGGATTTTCACATTAATACTGCCATCAAGCGCTTCAACCTTATACTCCGCCCCGAGAAGCGCATCGGATAGTTTGACTGACAAATCCATCACTAAGTTATCCCCATCGCGTTGGAAAACTTTGTGTCGCTCAACATGCACCTTGACATAAAGATCGCCGGCCGAACCGCGGGGCACCGCTTCGCCGCGACCAGTTAGACGAATCATCTCGCCGTTTTGAATCCCGGCGGGAATGGCAATACGCACCTCCTCATTACGCTTGACGACCCCATGACCACGGCAAGTCGTGCAACGCGATTCCGGAATTTCTCCTCGACCAACGCAGTGATTGCACTCGCGAACGGTGCTGAAAGAACCCAAGAAAGAACGCCTGGCCTCATGGAGCTTACCTTGACCATTGCAGGTCGCGCATTTTTTCATCACCGCTCCCGGTTCACCACCTGACCCCTGGCAACGATCACAAACACCGACCTTGGCAATCAACATTGTCCGCTCACTGCCAAAAATCGAATCGGCGAAGGGAATCTGGACATCAACTGAAATGTCCCGTCCCCGCCGTCCGCCTGAAGCAGACCGACCGCCGAAGAATTCACCGAAGAGATCTCCCAAATCCCAACTTACTCCCCCCTGAGCAGACTGTCCAGAGAAACCGGCGAAATCGCCGAAGTCCCAATCCCCACCGCTCGGACCAGCCCCTCCTTCACCGCTATTCCAACCGGTACCGTGAGTATCGTAGGCCCGGCGCTTTCGCTCATCAGAAAGCACTTGGTAAGCCTCGTTAATTTCTTTAAATTTGGCTTCGTCGCCACCCTTTTTGTCAGGATGATATTTGTGAGCCAACTTATGGAAGGCCTTTTTGATCTCATCCGTCGAAGCACCCTGCTCCAACCCAAGAATATTGTAATAATTTTTATTAGACATAATTTATAAGGTTTCGGCATCGCGCATAGGGCCAGCTTCTGGTTTTGAGCTATCAGTTCCTTTTTTGTCTTCTTTCTTTTCCGTTTCGTTAGTCGCTGTTTTATTTATCGCTTCGCCAATCTTTTGTAACTCACGCGAGAGCGCGTCTGTGGCCGTCCTAATTTCTGTCACTCCGCTACTCTTATCTTTTACCTGCTTCAGTTCGGCAATCTTTGCCTCCACGCCTTGCTTGATTTCGGCACTGATTTTACCTTCAGAATCACGGAGTGATTTCTCGGCGGTATAAATAAGTTGATCAGCCAAATTACGCATATCAGACTCTTCGCGCTTCTTTTTATCTTCTTCGGCGTGCAAATCAGCGTCCTTCTTCATCTTCTCAATATCATCGGCGGTCAAGCTTGATCGCGCTTCGATCCGCACCGATTGCTCCTTCCCACTCGCCTTATCTTTTGCTCGCACATTCAATATACCGCTCGCATCAACATCGAAGGTTACTTCGATTTGCGGCAGACCACGTGGTGACGGCGGAATACCATCAAGAATAAAACGACCAAGACTCTTGTTGTCACTCGCCATCGCCCGCTCACCTTGGACAATATGAATCTCAACTGAAGTCTGATTGTCGGCGGCGGTAGAGAAAATCTGACTTCGTGATACTGGAATCGTGGTGTTGCGCTCAACAATCTTGGTGGCCACCGCTCCCATCGTCTCGATACCGAGCGAAAGTGGAATAACGTCAAGTAGCAAAACGTCTTTAACATCACCTTGGAAAATACCAGCCTGTATCGCCGCCCCCACCGCCACTACTTCATCAGGATTAATTGAACGATTCGGCTCTTTGCCAAACAATTTCCTAACCTCTTCTACAATCGCCGGCATTCGCGTCTGGCCACCAACGAGAATCACCTCATCAATATCAGCGATCTTGTAACCCGAGGCTTCGAGGGCGCGGCGAGTAATCTCGATCGACCGGTCAATGTATTCGCGCACCAAACCTTCTAGTGTGGCGCGATTCAACTTGAGTAATAAGTGACGTGGTCCCGAGGCATCGGAGGTGATAAAAGGGATATTAACTTCGGTCTCCATCGTCTCCGAAAGCTCATGCTTCGCCTTCTCGGCCGACTCCTTCAATCTCTGAAGTGCCAGCGTATCTTTAGTCACATCAATCCCTGATTCTTTTTTGAATTCGCTGGCAATCCAATGGATAATTTTCTGGTCAAAATCTTCGCCACCCAAATGCGAATCGCCGTCGGTGGATTTAACCTCAATACTTTGCTCATCTTCGAGACCAGTGATATCAAGCACCGACACATCGAAGGTGCCACCGCCAAAATCGTAAACAACAATTTGCTCTTCTTTCTTTTTATTAAAACCGTAGGCTAGAGCCGCCGCGGTCGGCTCGTTGATAATCCGACGAACTTTGAAACCAGCGATCTCACCGGCATCCTTGGTCGCCTTCCGTTGCGAGTCATCGAAATAAGCCGGCACAGTGATCACCGCCTCCTCAATCTTCTCACCGAGCTTGGCTTCCGCATCTCGTTTCAACTTCTGGAGAATCATGGCCGAGATCTCTTCTGGCCGATAAAATTTGTCAGTCTTCACCTTCACTCCGCCGTCGTCGGAGCGTTCGATCGCGAACGGAACAATTTCTCGATCTCGTTTAATATTCGGATCGTCAAAACGATGCCCCATCAATCGCTTGATCCCAAAAATAGTGTTGGTGGGGTTGGTGATCGCTTGGCGTTTGGCCAACAAACCAACCAGCCGTTCACCGGACTTCGAGACGGCAACGACCGAGGGTGTCGTCCGCACCCCCTCACTATTCTCAATAATTTTAGGCACACCACCTTCGACATAGGCCATCGCCGAATTGGTCGTCCCTAGATCAATCCCAAGTATTTTTGCCATAGCGATAGATTATGATTACTTACTAAACGCGCCAACCTTGACTTGAGCTGGACGCAAAACCTTACCTCTCAACCGATACCCCTTCTTCAGCACTTCAACTACTCGTTCGGCTTCTTCCTCTTTGCTCGTAACTACCGATTCGATGGACTCATGACTTGCTGGATCAAAGGGCTCACCAAGTGGATTGATTACTATTAATCCATTGACTTCAAGAAGCTTGGCCAACTTCGTGTAAATATATTCTACACCCTGTCGCCAGTTCTCGGCAACTGCCGCCCACGCCACTTGATTAGCAAAAGCCAGCTCGAAACTATCAGCAAGATCAAGGAGGTCGAGAAGCAGGGCTTGATTGGCAAATTCAACTATCTCTCCCCGCCGCGTTTCGGTCGCCTTTTCTAAATTTAAGTAATCGGCTTTAAGCCGTTGCGACAAGGTCAGATATTCCTGTTTATCCGTTTGACACTGCTTCAATTCCTCGCGCAACTTTTTCAATTTGGCTTCGGCCGTTTCAGTCGCCCCCTCACCATCCTCTGGCACGATTTCTTCTACCTCGAGTGCTTCAGCTTCATTTTTATTTTCCTCGTTCTCGTTGTTCATAATTTAAGAATCTTATGTTGCACCAACTATCGCTTACTCCACTGCGGCGCTTTCCGGGCTTTCTTCAAACCAAATTTGCGACGTTCTTTCATTCGTGGATCGCGGCGTAAAAACTTCTTCTGTTTCAAAACTGGTCGAAGTTCCGGCGTTATCTTGACCAAGACTCGAGCGAGACCCATAGCGATTGCCTCCGCTTGAGAGTGAATTCCTCCACCACGTACATGCGCACTGATCGTCCATTTCTCAGTCGCCGCCGCGAGCGCCAGTGGAGCAACGATGATGCGTTGGAGATCCGAAATGGCGAAATAGCGATCGAAGGGGCGATCATTAATGATCAATTCTTGCTTGGTACTCGGAGTGAGACGAACGCGAGCAATTGAAGTTTTCCGCCGGCCAATCGCTTCAGTGTAACGAGCATTTAGCTTTACTGTCTTGGTTTTAGTCACCATAAAAATAATTTAGGCTGTGACGGTTAAATGTTTGAGGATACTTCGGCGCAACTTATTGTTAGGGATCATCCCCTTCACCGCTTGGCGGAAAAGTTCCGGATACCCCCGACGCAGGGCTAACTCGACCATCGCCTCCGATCTCAAACCCCCCGGATAACCACTGTAACGAGAATATTGAGTATTAGCGAATTTAGCCGGCTGAATCTTCAAGTGCGAAACATTAGTGACCGTGACAAAAACTTTTGGCTCCAAGTGGGGGCGGAAGCTCGCTTCGCCCTTACCCCGCAAGAGAGAAGCCGCTCGGCTCGCCACACGACCAAGCGATTCGCCGGTTGCATCAATCGTGTAAACTTTCTCGTCTGTTTTTTGGGTGTTGGTTTTAGTTTTAATCATAATTTTAGTTAGACGAATTCAATCAACGCTCGTGAGCTACCATCCGACAACCGCGTTGGCAATTTGGTAATCCGCGTATAACCACCCGCCCGTCTGGCATAACGTGGGGCAATATCGGTCACCAACTTTTGTACCGCTTCCAAGCGACCAAGACGCGCGAGAAGAAGCCGCCGAGCGAAAAGATTCCCCACCCGCGCGCGCGTCACCAACTTCTCAACTAACGGTCGAAGCTCCTTCGCGCGCGCGGTAGTTGTCCTGATCTGGCCATGAGTAATTAGGTTCACAGCCAATGAACGAAGGAAGGCGCGCCGTTGATTGCGCTCCCGACCAAACTTCCGATTGTGATTATGGTGACGCATATCAATGATTATTCCTTGAGTGTGATCTTGTGTCGCCCGAGAACCTCTTTGATCTCTTCCATCCCCTTATTACCGAGTCCATCAATTGAGGAGAGATCGGACTCTCGCTTTCGCGACAGGCCACCAACAGTCCGGATACTAGCCCCGGCCAAAGCCTTAGCCACCCGTGGGGAGAAATCAAGATCTTCGATTCTAGTCTTAAGGAAGTCATTATCCACCGACTCGGTGGTAATTACCACTTCTTTAACCAAGATCTCTGTTGCTGGCAGTTCAGCCACCGATACGGGCAACTCTTCTTCTTTGAAGCCAATGATCGCCTTGAGTTGATTGATCATGATCTCAATCGACTTCTCGAGTGTTAAATGTGGACTCACACTCCCGTCGGTCTCGATCGTCAAACGCAAACGGTTGTAATCTGTTCGATCACCAACCCGCATGTTTTCCACTTCGTAACTTACTCGCCGAATAGGAGTAAAAGCGGCATCAAGAATGATCGTGCCAATGGCTGGTGGTCGAGTATTTTGGAGAACCTCTTTGGGGACATAGCCGATGCCCTGTTCAAGCGTTAATTCGGCTTTGAATTCCGCGCTCTTCTCTGTCAATGTGGCAATCACTTGATCGGGATTAACCACTTCTACTTGACCGCCAGTCTCAATATCACCCGCCGTAACCACGCGCGTTCCCTTAATCGAGATCGTGGCCACTTGCGGCTCATCACTCGACATCTTGAAACGAATTTTTTTCAGATTAAGAATAATCACAATCGCATCCTCCTTCACTCCCTTAAGAGTGGAGAACTCGTGTGACGCGCCTTCAATCTTGACCATGGTAATAGCTGTGCCAATCATAGATGAGAGAATAATTCGGCGCAATGAATTACCTAGTGTCTGACCGTAACCCGGATAAAGACCCTCAATTTCATAAATTCCTCGATTCCCGTCTTCACTAACGATTCGAGGCTTGGAAGGAATAATGATATTTAAATCAATCATGTTAATTAAATTTAGACTCGACTATAAAAATCAATAATGGCGCTAAGGTTAAGATTTGATTCAGCTTCCTCCAACATTGGCTCGGCCACAACTTTTGCTTCGCGATCGGCGGTATACAAAAGCCAAGATGGCGGCTCCACTTCCTTGAGGCGCTCGGCTACCTCGCGGAAAACTCCGTTATCACGACTTTGCGATCTGATACTGATCACATCACCGACGGAAACTGCATATGAAGGAATTGTTACCCGTCGACCGTTTACTAAGATGTGACCGTGGCCAACCACTTGGCGAGCGAAGGCCCGTGACGACACTAGACCAAGACGATAAACAACATTATCAAGTCGCGACTCGACAAGTTGACCGAGATTGAGGAGCGGGTTGCCAGTTTTCAACTTTCGACTACGTTCCACGTAATTTCGGAATTGTCGCTCGTTGACACCGTAAGTATAACGAGCCTTCTGCTTCTCTCGAAGCTGGCTACCATAATCCGAGGCCGAGCGCGACCGACGGCCGCCACCGGCCTTCCCCGGTTTCGCCAAGCCGCCACTCGAAATCGTGAACTTGGTCGTCTGACACTTGGGGAAAATGCGTTCCCCAAGCCGTCGACAGATTTTAAATTTTGGGCCAGTTTTCATATAAAACAATAGACTTAGACTCGACGAGGCTTTTTGGGTTTCGGACCGTTGAAGGGTATCGGTGTCGCGTCTTTAATCGCCGTGAGATTGATTCCCTTACTGGCAAAAGCGCGCATCGCCGACTCTCGGCCAGAACCAACCCCTTTAATTACCACTTCGACTTCCTTAATTCCTAAATTGCTCGCTTTATCAGCCATTAGTTCACCAACCTTGCCAGCGGCAAAAGTTGTTCCCTTCTTTGCTCCTCGGAAACCGAGCGCCCCGCTCGACGACCAACCAAGCGCCTGTCCCGCACTGTCGGCTAAGGTTAATTTAGTATTGTTGTAAGTTGATTGAATATAGAGAACACCATGGGTGTATTTCTTCTTCGAACTCGTCGCGATCGTTGGTTTAGCAACGACAGCGGTGATTCCAGATTGAGCAACAATGCGTTTCTTACCCATAGACAATCATTTCTTCTCGACCTTCTTCCGACCAGAACCCATCGTCTTTCGCACATTTCCACGACGAGTCCGAGAGTTAGTTCGCGTCCGCTGGCCACGTGACGGCAGACGACGCGAGTGCCGTGTCCCGCGATAACATTTAATATCAATCAAACGTTTAACATTACTGCTCACTTCGCGTTTAAGGGCACCTTCAATCTTGTAAATTTCCATCGCCCGCCGAATTTGGTTCTCCTCTTCAGTCGTAACGTTACTCGGTTTAGTCTCGGGAGCAACGGCGGCGGCGGCAAGAATCATTCGCGCCCGACTCCGCCCCACTCCGTAAATGTAAGTGAGCGCGATATCAAGACGTTTATCATCAGGAATAGTGACTCCAGCAATACGCATAATAACAATCTAGTTAGGCTTGTTTTTGCTTATGTTTCGGCTTATTACGACAGACAATATACAGATGACCGCGGCGGCGAACCATCCGACATTGAGCACACCGCTTCTTTATTGTCGAACGAACTTGCACAAGATAAAAGCTTAAAAAATTTATAAACGTTTAACGATTCTCCCCTTACCACCATAAGGATCTAGGAGAACTTCGACTCGATCGCCAACCAGAACCTTGATGCGGTGATAGCGCATCTTGCCCGCCAGATAAGCAAGAACCTCCGTCCCCGAGCCGAGAGCGACCCGGAATAGGATGTTCGGTAGGGCTTCCAACACAACACCGGATAGTGGTTCGCTTGATTTAATTACCATCGGATGTGTCGTACTGGTTGGTCGTAGAAGACATCTTAACAGAAGGCTTCTCGATCGTCAAGATTATTCTCTTCGGATCAGTGGGGAAGTGCCGTAACCATAGCGGACTGAAAGTCGCACTTGAACTTACAATACTCGGATATTTTACGAAAACGGCTTGATAATCACCCGCCGCTCGACCGAGCAAATCGTGTTTCAAACTAGATGATTCGAACTGCCAAACCAAAACTCCTTCACCACTTAAAGTAAAATTGAGTTCTGGGACGCGATCGGGATCGGGTACTTGGCCAATTAGTCGGAAGTTAAACTGTTCAAGATTCTCAATCAACACTGGCACCTCATCATAAGTCAGTGCAAATTGTCGAGCTAAAACTTGACTCAATTCCGCTCGAGAAAAAATCGGAGCAACTAATTCAACCTGACGAGTGATACTTACTTCTTCTTCGCCTAAAGCCACGTCATCGGTAATCTCTTCGCTAAGCCGCCAGAAAACACTATTCGGATACCAAACATAACCATCAGGAGTCTGACTAATCGCTTCGATAAGCAAACGCTCCTTCAATTGACGAACAAGTTCATCTCCCGCCGCTGACCGGGCTTGGGAATTAACCACTTTGCGATCACCAATGAAGCCCCCAATAAAAGGAATCTTAGCCTGAGCGACAATGGTTTCGAAACGAGGATCGCCCTTGAATCCCGGGATGGTAAAAGTCGACAATGTTCCATTATAATCCGGACCGGGTTGGTCGGCCGTCACTGTTACGGTCAGTTCTCCAGGAGTTATTGCCCCATTAGCGACAGTATAACCAGGAATAGTCACGGCTTCTCTAATCCGGTAAATTTTGCCAGTCGAAGACTCGAAACGAGTATTAGCGACGAGTTTTTGGGACGTTTTGCTATAACGATTGGTGATCATAATTGTTCCGCTTGATCGCTCTTTGACCGACACCATACCCTCGGCTTTGACCGTCACCGATTCCTTATCTCGAATCGTCATGGTCTGGAAACCAAGAGTGGTTGGTGAAGAAGTACTAGCAGTCGGAAGGTTAAGCGCGCGGTATGTACCCGAAATAACGAGTGACAAACGACGAGGGGTAACCACCACGTTGGCTTGACCGAAAATTGTCGAGGCAAAATAGAAAATTAGGGTAATGGCCGCGAGAATAACCAGCCAAACAACCCAGAAAAAGTGACGAGGCGGACGAGGTTTTTTCACCACTCGCGATGGTGATGGTGGAGTAACCACGGGAATAGATGGTAAAACATCCTGCAAACTTCGTTTCGGTCGTTTAATGTCTTCAATCAAATCTTTAACCATGGTGATTTATATCCAAGAGTTTATCATAAAAAACCGAACCAATCAGTAGGTGATCACCGTGCTCGGGCGACAAGCCGGGTCGGGGGCCACACCGGCCGGCCAAGTCGGAGACAGAAAGAAAAGTGGTTTTGAAAACTCGATTGCCGACAAGAATTTCATCGTACTTCTCTTTCTCCAACCAATCGAGAAAAAGCGGGGTGATTAATTGATCGCCAAAAGCCATGACCTCTTTTGGGACAAGATGTTCATGGGATAGAATCTGCAACATCTCCCGGAAATAACCAATCCACACTTTCCGGAAATTGGCTAGGGCAGTATCGATACGCTCACTGGCAAACTTGTTTTGCCCGCCACGACGGTAGGTACGGAAGATTGAAAGAGCTTCTTCGGGGACGGCGCCGAGCGTCTTTATTAATTCACGAATAAGACCGTTGTGCCCGGCCGGGAAAGAAACACTCTCCCAGAGAATATTCTCGGTCAAAAGGAGCACTTCTGTCACTTCGGCTCCAATATCAAGCAGGAAACGATAACGACGATCACCAAGATGGTCACGGCAAATTGAGAATAAAGCAAAAGGGAAAGAGTGAAATTCAATTGTCGCCCGATGGATAAAACCGCGGATCACTTCACTGAAACGATTGAGAATCCGCCGCGAACCAATACTAATATAGTGATGGAGTTCTATTTCCTTGGCTGATTTATTATATGGACTATGCGTTAGATATCGATTCAACTTAACCTGCATGATCTTGCTCTCGATCAATTGGTAAGCGTCCTCAATCACCTCGGGATAAAGTTGGGGGTGCTGTCTGATAAATTGCTTGAGATCAACGGTAACCAAATCATTAAGTAAGGTCGGCGTAATTCGAAAAGATTCTGGCGCCGCGTGGCGTACCACTCGTGTTTGAGAAGCGTAAAACGGCGCCGAGAGAAAACAAACAACTTTTACCGGACGACTATTGTGTTCGCGGACCAAGGTCTCAACTACAGTCTTGAGCGCCGTGACCACTTGATTGAGGAAACGATCTAGGTTGAGCTCTGATTGGAAGGGCAATGGTACACGGGTTACCACCCTGGTCGGCGAGCAAAACAATTTGCGATCTTGATCATAAGTCGGGTCAAGGAGAAGTCCGCCGACGCTATCGTTGGAGAGATCAATAACCATCACCGGCTTAGACATCTTTTAATTGTAACACAAATACCAGTCTTCCGACGCACAAAATCAGTGGACAGTTTTCAACACCGCTTTGATTCTTCTAACTCCCTGACTGACCGCTTCTTCTTTAGTTATTTTGAATTTACCGAGTTCGCTGGTTGAAACAACGTGCGGGCCACCGCAAAATTCAATACTGAAAGCGTCATCTGCTCCCCCACCGATAAAATAAACTGAGACTGTCTCGCCATACTTCTGCCCAAACTCCATTTCAGCTCCCAACTTTTCGGCTTCTACTTTCTTCATTTCTTGTCGAGTCACAAGTAAGTTCTCGGTGATTTTCTGATTAACTAAATTTTCTATTTTCTCTTTCTCCTCGTTGGTCAACTGGCGATTGAAGGAGAAATCGAGTCGCAGACGCTCCTGATTAATATTCGATCCTCGCTGTTTAACTTGTTTCCCAAACATCTGCTGAAGTGCAGCGAGAAGCAAGTGGTGAGCCGTGTGCAATCTGATCGTTAACAGCTCGTGATCAACGAGACCGCCGCTAAACTTCCGCTCGCTCCCCACTCGCGAAATTTCTTGATGTTTAGTAAACTCTTTCTCAAATTCTTCTCGTGATAAATCGGGGTAACAATCTTTAATTACTTCGAACGGCAACCCATAACTCTCATAGAGCTTAAAGGCGGTAATTGTGTCCACTGCAGGCATTTTTTTTAATTCTCGCAAACCGTTATTTAATGCTTCACTACACTTAGTTTTTTCTTCATTATAAATCTCGAGGATTTTCTGCTTATTTAATCCCGGATAAAAAACTTGATAGCTATTCACTATCTCGTTCACCAATGGTGTCGCGTCGCAAGCATAAACAATTACTCGACGGAGAAGGCGTCGTAAAACATAACCGACACCTTTGTTTGATGGAGTGACTCCATCAGAGATGAGAAAGGAGATTGCGCGAAGATGATCGGCGACAATTCGCCGCGCCGACTTAGATAACCTGGTCGGCAGTAAGTTTATGATTGGTGCGAACAAATCGGTTTCAAAGAGGTTGGTTTTCTTTTGCGCAATCATTGCCAAACGCTCGAGCCCCATCCCCGTGTCAACTCCGGGAGTCGATAGTGACTCGAGCTTCTTGTTCGTGCCAGACAAAAGCTCTTCTCTCATCCCCGAAAAAAAGAATTGATTAAAAACGATGTTCCAAATCTCGACCTCTTGATCACGCGCATTTCGACAATAAATCTCGGTCGTCGGGCCGCAAGGTCCAGCCGTGCCTGTTGGTCCCCAGAAGACATCGGCCATCCCTTCTTCTCTAATATCTTTTATCCCCAAGGCCTGCCAAATCTTTTTTGATTCCTCATCTTTCGGGATTGTTAATGGGGTTTCGAGACCACCAAAAATAGTGACAAAAGAAATTTCTAAACCGAGTTCTTGAGTAATAAATTCGTGCGCCAGCTTGATCGCCTCTTCTTTGAAATAGCCACCGAAACTGAAATTGCCCAGCATCTCGAAGAAAGTAAGATGCGAATCATCACCCACTTCGTCAATATCAGAAGTACGAAATGACTTCTGGATTGAAACGGCATTCTTTGATCCGAAATCTTGCATTGGATTAGCAACGTCGGTGTAATATGGTTTGAATTGTTGCATACCAGCAGTGGTTAATAAAACCGAGGGGTCAGTGGGGATCAGGGATGAAGAGGGTACAGCGACATGTCTGTGTTTGATAAAAAAGTCTAAAAACCGCTGACGAATTTTACTCGAATCCATGATTCTTAGCGTATCATAATCGCTCGAAAAAATCCCCAGTGCCAATTAACTTGGACACCGGGGATGTAGTTCAGGATCAGAAACGACAAGAACTCAACTTGACATTGCCTTCGTTCTAGCGAACGCTGGTTCGGAATCGAAGGAAACCTGCGGCGATAGATGCTCAATAATTTTTCGCAAACTTGAAGCGGCCTTTTTGCACATTTCTTGAGAACTTAACCAAGGGTTAGGAAAAAGAATTTTCTGTTGGCGGCAAACATTGGACCAAGAAAATCGGTCCCCAATAAAATCCGAGAGCCTAGAAGGACAAATCAGTTTAGCTGGCCAAAAAGAAGTTAACAAATCGAATGGTTCTGCTGACCTCTCTCGGAGAGTGATAGCTGGGACTCGGCAACAAGCGGCAGTAATCAAATCGTTGGGGGAACTTGAAATAACAAGATCAACACCAGCAATCAAATCCTCTGGCTCAAGACCGCACTTGTCGTGACCGGTTATTAAGCAAGCTTCTAAAACCGAATCTTGATTCAAACCTCTTTCTTTATTGCCGAGAAAAATCAGTGGCTTATCGGCTTGGTTAGATGAGATGTAGAGGTGGAATCTGCTTCGAGTTCTTCGAGCCGAATACTCGGCCTTTCTCTTTCCCTCCTCATCACTCAAAATGAAAAACCGACTATATTTCGGATCGTAAACAAGATGGGGTTTGACATCAACATCATCTGGTAAAATCGCTCGTAGAACTTTCTGGTCAACGTAATTATTAACGATGATTGTCCCTTGGACAACGCAATCCATATTGTCCAGTCCATGGCCCAACCAAGAGGCAAAATGCTTACCAAAAGAAGCTAGGGGGGAAACAAGGAACACGAGCGTAGCACCATTTGCTGATAATTGTTGAACGACATGTCGTTCAATCTCGATACGATCACCACTACAAGAAAGTTCGACGATGATTACATCAAAAGCTTGGGCTTGAGCGAAAAATTCTTGGCGCCCCAACACCCCTTCTGGCGAATCGAAGGTAACCTCGCCAAATTCCTGCCGACCAATCTGTTCCAAAAAACCCTTGCCCCACGACGAGACGACGGCGAGAATATTCCTCTCTGTTTTCTCCATCCTTTTCCTGCCTTTCCATGCCGAATAAATTTTGAAGACCAAATGGGCAACAAACCCTTGCGCCCACCTCCACTCTACACTATACACCCCCTCTCAACCCTCGACAATCACCCCCCCACCAAGACAAACAGTACCAGTTGAATCATAAAAAACGCACGACTGACCTGCCGTGGCGCCAAAGAGTGCCTGGGTAAAAGCCACCCGCGCCGTGTGGTCTCTCAAATTCTCGACTTGGCAATCGACAAGCGATGCGCGGTAACGAATTCGCGCCTTGAGTTTACGGGCCTGGTTAGGAGTTGGTGTGCCACTAATCCAATTAATCCGATCGAGGAGGATTTCTTTTTTAACTTCGGCACTAATTGATGGTTTCGCCGCCACGATTAAAATATTTTTCATTACATCTTTAGTAATTACATAAAGCGGCGGGGTATTGGGAGTCTGGGCGGTCACCCTAAAGCCATGGCGCTCACCAATAGTGTAGAAGTGGGTCCCATCATGCTCGCCGATTTCTCTCCCCTCTTCATCTTGCACCGGACCAAACTTGAGTGGCAAATAGCTCCGCAAAAAAGTTTTGAAATTGAGCGGACCAACAAAACACAAACCTTGGCTGTCGGGTTTAGCGGCGTTGGGTAAACAAAAATGTTTCGCTAATTCTCGAACTTTCGTCTTACGATAATCACCGATCGGAAAGAGAGTGTGGGCGAGATCATCTTGAGTCAGAGTCCAGAGAAAATAAGTTTGATCTTTCTCTTTGTCGGCCGAGACTAATAAGCGAGGGAGTGATTTTATCGCGACTTCCCCTCTCTGACCGGGAGCAGGAAAATCACTATCTCGCTTTAAAGAATCATTGTCACGCTTCATTCGAGCATAGTGACCGGTCGCCAGCATCGCCGCTCCGTGAACCTGCGCGAAACGCCAGAGAAAATCAAATTTGATTAAGCGATTGCATAAAACATCCGGATTCGGTGTCCGGCCGGCGCGATAATCGGCAATCATCGGTTCGACAATCAGCGTCTCGTATTCTTTACTTGCGTCGACAGTGAGCAGAGGGAGATCGAGTGTCGCGGCGGCACGGAGCGCCGCTCGGCGCTCGGCGCGCCAATCACAGGCGATTGGCGCTTGCCCCGAGTTCACTTTGGCAAATCGAGTCGGTTCCCAACCATGAATAAAAACTCCGGTTACCTTATGCCCGGCTTGTTTGAGTAGCGCCGCGGCCACCGACGAATCCACCCCGCCCGACATAGCGACAAAGACTTTCCTTCTACGATCACTCATTTCCATACTTCCACTCTAAGGCAAATATCTGGCCTTGTTAAGTTTGTGCTCTTCGAAATCAACCGCATAATGAAGATTGCCTGATTGGTCGGAAAGATAGAACCAATAGTCCGATTTAATCGGCGTGAGGGCGGCGGTAAGAGCATCAAGCCCGGGGTTAGCAATCGAACCAATGGGTAACCCTCGATAACGATAAGTGTTATAGGGCGACGAGGTGGCTAAATCTTTAAGACTAAGTTCAAAAGTATTTTTATCACTGATATAAGCGAAGGTGGCGTCAACCTGAAGAGGCATGCCGGCATCAAGCCGCTGCCAGAGAATTCCGGCAATCATCTGGCGAGCTTCAGTTGTGTGAGCCTCACGCTCAAGGAGTGAGGCCATGATCACAATCTGTTCGAGTGTCCGACCGGAATTCGCGATCAACGGAGCAAGCGACTTGGTGCTGGCTCGAAACTCTTTCTCCATCGCGCCGATCATCCGCTCGGGCAACCAAGTTGATTGGAAGTAATAAGTATTTGGGAAGAGGTAACCTTCTCGCGGCTGCGCCGCGGCGATAAAAGCCGTCGCATCGAAAGTGGGGATCAATTGTGCGAGTGAAGCAGCAATATCGTAGCTATTCGCCCCTTCCGGAATTGTCAACTTAATCGGCGCAATACCGTATTGCCCGCGAGCCAACCGACGAGCGATAATCACAACATTCTCCGGTCGAGGGAAGACGTAATCACCCGCTACCGCTACCCCGGTTTTATTACTCGACAAACCTGCCGATCGAGCAAAGCGAATCAAGTATTCGAGTACGAATGGCGAACGAATCAAGTGTTTATCGGCAAGAAGCGTAGCAATCTCGACAATTGACGAACCTTCAGAGACTGTCACCGCTAAACCGTTCTGGAAATCGCTCGGCGGTGAGAGGAAAAAAAGGTGGATTAAAAAAATAACACCAACAAAAATTAGGAGGATCAAAAGATAACGACGAGAAAAAAGGGGGGCGAGCCAGCGTAATTTAATCATAAATTCAAACGGGCAAATCGATCGGCGGTTCACCACGCTTGGATTCAATCTTCTCGAGTGTCGGTGTTGTTGCTACTTCACCCGGGAAATGAAAGATTGTCGCCAGTTCTTCAACATTCAACACCATTGGCTTACCCACATAGGGCGGGTAGAAATATGAACGACGGCGATAAGCGTTGAAGATTTTCCGCTTCATCTTCTCCACTCTGATTCCACGCCAATCATGCCAAGCCTCATCCACCCCCGTCTTGAAACCTGGCTTAAAGCCATTCAGATTAGCCGAATTAAATTGCTTGATCGAACTCATTAGGCCAACAATATTCGCATCCCGAAATTGATCTTTCTTGGCCAAATAAATACCGCGGAAACCGCAATCAAAAGCAATCTTATCTATACTTCGTTCCACCGCCTCAACCGCCGCCCGTTCACCGGGACTTAGAGCGAGCGCGCCAAAAGGAATAGCCGCCTCATCGGACCCTGATTTAAATTGGTCCCGCTTCATCAACTTATCAATCAATGTCTGGGCATCCCCTTTCCAATCTTGTTTCTTAAACCAAGATCCCGGCTTGCGAAAACGTTTCCGCGTGCCAATTAATAAAATCTGGATCCAAACTTGTTCGGCCGGCGTGAGGGCGCCTAAAAATTCTAGCATCGGCGTCATCGGATCAATCTTGAATTCTTCTTTCGGATCTTCGGCTAAACCATAATCCACATAAGTTTTAATCGGGTAAGCATCTTCTTTATCGAACTTAAATTCGACCCCCCAAATTTTATGATCCGATGTCGGTGTACCATAAGCCGGAATGTTCATCACATAATCCTCGGCTTCCGAAATTTCCACATCAGGATATTGAGAATAAATTTGGGCTTCGACTAAATTCTGGTGAAATTTCGGCACTCGGAAATAGAAATGGATTTTGCCTCCGAGTGAGACGAGTTCAAGCGAGAACCAGGGTCGGACAACCCCTGCGGTAAAACGCGAGAGAATAGTACCTTCATAAGTTTGGAAGAAAATTCCCAGCACCACTTCCATCGCCTTCGGCGATTTGCTAATCTGGCGCGGCATTTTGATCTCGAGCATCACCCACGGCGTGTTACGAATATAGACGGCTTGCTTATAGTAATACCAAAGCTTCCAAGCCAAATAGATAAGAAAGATCGGCAACCAAACAATCGCCGTCCGACCAATGGTCGAAAAGAGTAGAAAAATACTTTCATTTACGACGCTCGCCGTCGTGAGCATTGGGTTATTGTATCACGGCTCCCCAAATAAGATAATTGGGCTGTTATTGGCTCACGAGATATCGGCCTTGTTTATCTTTCTTGAAAAATTTAGGGTTCTTGAGATTAACGAGAATAGTATTATGTTTGACATAGCGTTCCTTCATCACTCGATCGAGAATTTCTTCTTCGGTCAGCGGGCCACGCTCCTTAATAATATTTTCGATCACTTCTCGGACAATCCCTCGGCTGTATCCCCAATCCGTAAGCGCGTAGATGCCGCGACCAACGAGGACGAAGCGAGGATCCTTGATCAACTCATTGTGGCAAGTGGCTGGATTAGCTTGCCGGTCAAAAAGTGATTCGATCGACTTGGCCACTTCGAGGAAGTGCATCGGCGAACCTTGTTTGCGAAGAACAAGGAAGGCATAGTCGCGGACACCACGGACACGGACCGATGGTGAACTCGAGAGTCCCCATTCACCAACCGGCGACATCCCCAAACGCTTGGAGATGAGGAGCCAGCGTCGAGCCTTCTCTTCGGCCCCACCGTCACCAGCCGAAGCCTTAATTGAAGTAAGCAAACGAGAGATTATCTCTCGCTCGGAGAGCAAGTCGGTGTCAGACAGAGCACCAGCTACCTGTTGCAATGATTCGTGGACCCGATTAGCGAGTGTGCTATCGATTGTCCAACGATGATGGAAGTGATCATCCTCTTTGAGTCGAGTGAACTCATCACCCAAAACGAGCAAGAAGTGGAGACTGTTTTGCGCCAGCTGATTCTTGTCGAGATAATTAAGGAATTCGCGCTCATGGGCAATGCCACCATAGGTGTGAAGCGCCAACTTAAGCTCGGCAAAAACATCTTGGGTTTCACTGAAGACTGGTGATTTGCGAATCGCCCGGAGAGAGAACTCTTCGATCTGCCTGACACGCTCGCGCGTAATCCCATAACGTCGGCCAATGGCTTCGAGAGTTTCCCCGTCCTCGGACTCAAGTCCGTAGCGACGACACATAATATCTCGAGCTCGCTCCGGCAGAGCCGTAAGAAGTACCTTACTAATTTGTTTGGGTTTGAAATTGATCGTTTCTTTTATTGTGGTCATATATTATCTCTATCATCCTGATAGAAAGTCGTCAAGTGATCAAGGAGTGACAACGAAGTTTATCAATTGATTGGGAATAAAAATAGTTTTCTTAATAACCTTTCCGTCAAGCCAGGGCTTGATTTTTTCACTCTCTTTGGCCACTGTCACCACCACTGTTTCGAGACTATCGATAGGTAAGACGAGTGAGTTTCGAAGATGCCCATTGACTTGCACCACAATGGTCACCGTCCCAGATTCGATCTTCCGTTTGTCTGCTCGTGGCCACGGGGAGAGATGGATTGATCGCTTTTCATCCAAACTAAACCATAGTTCGTCAGTAATGTGAGGCGCGAAAGGTGACAAAAGCTTTAAGAAAGTTTTGAAAAACTTTATCGGGACAACCGAGGTCATCTCTAAATAATTGAGTAGGATCATTAGGGTCGAGATGGCGGTATTAAACTTCATGGCTTCAATATCTTCACTGACTTTCTCGATGGCTTGATGAAGTTTCGCCTCTAAATCAGAATTACTATTCGAGTGTTTGACTTTTTCTCTTACTCGCCACACTCGTTCTAAGAATCGCCGCGCGCCTACCAACCCATCCTCATTCCAAATAATTGCCTGATTAAAAGGCCCCATAAACATTTCATAAGTTCGAACTGTGTCGGCACCGAAACGCCCGACCACTTCATCCGGGTTGACAACATTGCCTCGCGACTTCGACATTTTTTCCCCATCAGCCGCCAAGATAAAACCGTGCGAGGTCCGTTTCTGATACGGCTCTTGACCGGGAACCAACTTAAGATCATTGAGCACTTTGTGCCAGAAGCGAGAATAAAGGAGATGGAGTGTGGTGTGTTCCATCCCGCCGTTATACCAATCCACCGGGAGCCAGTGGGCTAGCTTATTAGCTTTTAGCTTATAGCTTACCTGCCCGACGGCAAGGCGGGTAGCTTCTTTCATGATATAAGCCAGGTAATACCACGATGAGCCGGCCCAGTTGGGCATGGTGTCGGTCTCCCTACGAGCACGCGCACCGCACTTCGGGCATTTGACTTTGATCCAACTGTCCATATTGGCGAGTGGCGATTCACCGGTATCAGTGGGCTTATATTTCAAAACCCTCGGCAACTTAACTGGCAAATATTTTTCTGGTACCGGCACCCAACCATCTTTTTCACAAAAAATTAATGGGATTGGTTCGCCCCAATACCTCTGTCGGGAGAACACCCAGTCATGGAGATTAGTAATCCAGTGTCGTTGTTGAGACTTAACCGAATCAGGATAATCAACAAGGTCGAGCTCGTGATCAAGACGATCGGCGTACTTGGTGATCGCGAGTAGCCACTGTTCTTTCTCCCGCTTCTCAACTAGCGTCCCGCACCGTTCACATTTTCCATCTACCACCTCTTCATTAGCCAAACCAATTTTATCCTTCGGACACCAATTGATCGGCATCTTAGCTTTATAAGCCAAACCTTTCTTGAAAAATTGGAGGAACATCCACTGCGTGAAGCGATAATAATTCGGATCAGTCGTATTGATCTCGCGCGACCAGTCGAAGGAGAAGCCGAGCGATTGAAGTTGTTTCCGATATCGTCCGACATTCCGTTTGGTAATAAGTTGGGGTGGCAAACCAGTCTTGATGGCATAATTCTCGGTCGGTAAACCAAAAGCGTCCCAACCCATGGGATATAGCACCTCATAACCTTCCGCCCGCCGCTTGCGAGCGATCACATCCATGGCGGTATAACTCCTGATGTGTCCGACATGGAGTCCTTCGCCGGAAGGGTAGGGAAACTCGACGAGCGCGTAGAATTTTTTCTTCCGCGCACCAATATTCACTCGATTGAGCTTTTTCTGTTCCCATATTTTCTGCCACTTCTTCTCTACTTTCCGATGATCGTATTTTTTAGCTAACTTCATAGGATTAAGCTGGCGTCAGTATAACAAGCGGCGAAAAACTATCACCCTTGACAAAATATATTATGAGTGTATAATGGCGGCAGATAATCCGGATTGGCCGGATTCAGATCTTCAACAATACTTTGAAAGAAGAAAAAACAATGGAGAGAAAAGTAAAATTTGTCATGTTCGTGGTTATCTTGGTG
>DATDVJ010000005.1:0-13965 GCA_036517595.1 Minisyncoccota bacterium | reverse complement strand
AAACCGTATTGACCGATAGCCGTGTGATAGGTATTACCAATTCGCCACCGGGGGTCGTCAGGGAAGTTTTTAGCTTTCCAATCAGGAGTTGGAATATTGCCAATTTCTTCCTGTGACCAATTCATGCCGGTGGATTCTCCGAGCCCAAAGAGTCGAGCATATTTATCAATGTTGCTTATCCCTAAGCCTTTTTGATTCTCGAATCCCCCACCGATTTCGTAAAAGTAGACATCCGAAGAGACAGCTAGAGCTCGACGCATATCCACTAAACCGTGGGCTTTCCAATCACGGAAGATTGATGGTTGATCAGGGAAAAAAGGATTGGGTAAACTAATTGATCCAGGACTTAGAATTTGAGTGGCGGGATCGATAATTTGTTCATTGAGAGCACCGATGGCGATGATTGGCTTGATAATTGATCCGGGGGCATACAAACCAGAGACCGCGCGATCGAGAAAGGGTTTGTAGGGGTCGGTCAATAATTTAGAGATTGCTTCTCGATCGGTGCCTTGGGTGATCACATTGGGGTCATATTCCGGATAACTTACCAGCGATAGAAGTTCGCCGGTTTTAACATCGAGAAGAACGGCCGCGCCGCCCTCAAACTCTCGGTCGGTCGCCACATTTTTGATAATATCATAAAGTTTTTCTTGCAGTCTGGAATCAACGGTGAGAATAAGATTATCACCATCGCGTGGTGAGGCAAGGAGGTATTCGGACTGGATTTCTCCACGAACATTAACTTCTTCGATTCGGATTCCGGTTTGGCCGTGGAGAATATTATTATATAGCCGTTCGACGCCATCCCGACCGACCAATTCTTGAGGATTGTAATTCGCGATGTTCTTTTTTACTTCGTCAGGATAACCAAGGTAACCAGTGACATTGGCAGTCCCCGAGACGGAACGATAAGTGCGCCCCGGATTATTCCAAGCGAGTTCAATCCCGCGGCGGTCGTAGATCACGCCGCGTTGAGAAGGAATCGAAGTGTAACGCAAAGTATTACGCTCGCTTCGTTCGGCCAAGACTTCGCCGTGAGTAATTTGGAGACTGAAAACTTTTCCGATCAGAATTAGGAATCCAAGAAAAAAGACACCAGTTAAGATAAACAAGGCTCGTTTGGCAATTGGTTTCTCTAATTGACCCTCGAATTGTTGAGTATTAAATAGAGGTAAATTACTAGAATCGAGAAAGATCTCATCCGGGTCAATCAGTGGGAGAGATAATTTTCCCTTAGATTTAAATTTGAAACGCATTAATAAGATCGAAGGAAAAGCTGTTTGAGTAAAAGTTTACTGAAAGTAATGATGAATGCCAGTAGTAGAGTGGCGGGAAAAGCGAAATTAAAGAGATTGGTCAAAGGAGTACCGAAAGCGAGATCAGCAAGCATCGTCGGAAAAAGAAGCTCGTAACCACTATCAAATTGCCACATCATCGTTAGGGCGAGAAGTAAACTCAACCACCAAGGTAAATAAGCTACCCCTCCAAGCAGGACTAGAGTCATGATAATTCTACGGCGCATACATTTCAACCCAAGTTAATTGAGAAATGTTAACGGGGACCCGAAGAAAAATTTCTTGGAATGAATCCCCTGCTGTTCTCTTGATGTCGCTAACCACCGCCAAGATAAATTCATGCCCGGCTACGGTGAGAGTAACTCGATCGCCTATCGCCACAATGAGATCTCTGGGTAATGAAGCGATAAAATTGCCCGCGCCCCGACCGGTTATCTCAATTGGTACATGCATTTCACCGAGTTGGGCCATAAGTCGCTCCCCAGTTGTTGAGTAGAAATGCATTTTGGCCGTCTTAGGATAAATTTCAATCAATTCACCGAGAATTACCGCGCCTTCGCTCACAACGACTACCCCGGGTGAGAGACCGGTGGTGGTGTTTTGGAAACCAGTGTCAATGATGGCGACGCCGAGAGGAAATTCTTCACCCCGATTCTCCAGCCGCCCAATGGTTAAGGGTTGAGCATCCATGGCTCGATTGACGATTTGACGCAAAATAATGTTTTCCTGTTTCAAAATTGTTTGGTTCAACAGGGCGATTGATTGTTGATTGACAATTGATCGAAGAGCGACATTCTCTTGGACTAAACTTAATTTACTGCTAAATATTCCCCCGAGACCAATAAAAAAAATTTCAACGCCCCGACCGATTGACCACAATGGACTCAACATGCCAATACTGACGCGATTAGCAAATTGTCGAATCGGAGTTTGACTTAAGCCGATAAGTAAAACAAAAAACAAAATTAAGCCGAAGGTTGTCCAGAAGCGGCGCGGTCGGCCGGGAATTCTAGTGGGGTGGTAGGCGGTCATCGTCGGGGACAAGAACATCTCGGTATTCGTCGAGGCGTTCTAAAATAATACCAGTACCGCGGACAACAGCCGTGAGCGGATCGTCCGCAATAGTGATTGGAATTTTAAGCTCGTATTCGAGCAGAGTTTTCATCCCTTGAAAGAGAGCACCACCACCCACCAAGATAAGTCCTTTGTGCATGATGTCCGAAATCACTTCCGGTGGTGTTGTCTCGAGCACTTCTTTAATCGCTTCAATCAGATTAGAGACGGAAGTGGTGATGGCTTCTTGAATGTCGGAATCAGTGATGATCACCTCTTTCGGCAAACCGGTGACGAGGTCGCGCCCGCGAATAATGGCCTCAAGCGGTGTGGCTTGCTTCCAGACCGAACCGATCGCCATCTTCACCTCCTCCGCTGTTTTCTCTCCCAGAAGAATTTTAAACTCATCGCGAACATAAGAAATAATATCTTTATTGAATCGGTCACCAGCGATCCGAAGATTTTTCGACTTCACAATCCCGCTCAAAGAGATCACCGCAATGTCAGTGGTGCCGCCACCGATATCAACAATCATTGTGCCGACTGGATCGTGGATGGGGAGTCGAACACCAATCGCCGCCGCCATTGGTTCCTCAACCACATGAACGACTCTGGCCCCGGCATTCTTAGCCGCGTCGCGAACAGCCCGAATTTCAACGTTAGTAATACCTGATGGCACGCCGATGATCACTCGCGGCCGAAAGAATTTTTTGTCGCCTAATTGGTTAACTTTCTTAATAAAATAAGCGAGAACTTCTTCAGTCACTTCAAAGTTAGAGATAACACCATCGACGAGTGGGCGGATAATTTCGAGATGAGTCGGCGTTCGACCGACCATTTGCTTGGCATCGTTGCCGATGGCGACGATTCGACCAGTTTTCTGATTAACCGTGACGATTGATGGTTCAACAATAACAATGCCATGTCCTTTAACATAGACCAGGGTATTGGCGGTGCCAAGGTCAATGCCAATGTCGTGAGAAAAAGAGTCGTAAAGCCGGTTCAACCAAGTAAGACGCATAGCTTTTGTGGATTAACGAGATCAAGGTTATCGCTCGTCCGTTGTTTAACCTCGACCACCCCTTTCTCGATCGTTCGAGAACTAATAATTAAACGGAAAGGTAGGCCCAAAAGATCAGCATCGGCCAACTTAACTCCCGGAGCCACTGCTCGATCATCCCAAAGCACCTCTATCCCCGCTTTGGTTAAAAGATCATAAATTTGTTTTGCTTGGGCGAGAACAACTTCTGATTGATTGTCACCAAAACTGATTAGATGGGCGCGGAAGGGGGCAACGGTGATTGGCCAAGCGAGTCCACGATCATCCGCGGTCACTTCCACAATCGCACCCAGCAAACGGCTAATCCCTAAACCATAACAACCCATAATCACTGGTTGTGATTTACCCGTTTCATCTCGATAATTAAGTCCAAACGGTGCACTAAATTTGGTGCCCAATTTAAAAGTATTGCCGACCTCAATTCCGGTCTCGGTTGTGCGTTCGGTACTACCACATTCGGGGCAAGTTTTATGTTTAGCAATAATCTCATCATTGATGGCTAAACGACACTTGGTGCAAATATGAACCTGGTCTTCGCCCGCCGGAGTCAGAGTCTGAGATTCGTGAGAATAATCAGCGAAGGTGCCGCCGGCTGCCAGAGTTAAGACTGTCTGTTCACCAATGCCGACAGTCTCAAAAATCTTTCGATAACTCGCCCCCACTTGGTTATAAAAATTATCTAAATCGGTTTTGTCTCGATGGAAGGAGTAGAGATCCTTCATAATAAATTCACGACCCCGTAGGATCCCCGATTTAGCTCGAAGTTCCCGTCGGAATTTAGTTTGGAATTGATAAACCGAGAACGGTAAATCTTGATAAGAGTTTAGGTGCGAGACGATGAGTGGCGTGATGATTTCTTCGTGGGTCGGACCGAGCACTAGTTCGTGGTTATTTTCGTCTTTTATTTTATAAAGATCAGTCATTGTTTCCCACCGGCCGGTTCGGATCCAATTTTCTTTGGGGTGAAGAGCCGAGAGAAGCACTTCTTGACTCCCAAGTTTATTCATCTCGGCGCGGATAATCTGTTCAATCTTCTTGATCACTCGAAGACCAAGCGGTAGATAAGAATAAACCCCGGCCATCTCCTTATGAATGAAGCCGGCGCGAATGAGCCAGATAGCGTTCCGAGACATCTCGTCGCGCGGGGCCTCCCGAGTGGTTTTGGTAAAGAGGTTTGACTGACGCATATCTGCCCATCTTACGGCAAAACAATCAGTTGGTCAAAAAGATTGACAAGCAAATAATAATGTGCTAGCTTAGACAACAGAAACCGGTTAAGCATGTGCCCTAATACTTTATAGGAGATTCGGATAGGTGTAAGGGGTCAGATGACCCGGAAAGAGAAGGTGTGGGATGTTGTTCCTTGGCAATGGAGAGAAAAAAGGTCACCGTCAGCTTCTACGGATTCTCCGAAAATTTCCATGGTTGTGGGCAGTGAAAAGCAGTTGGTTACCCAATTATGGCTGTGTTGAAATCCGTCGAGCAGACAAATCATTCATGCTTGGCAAACCTCAAGCGCCACGCCAGGTTTGGGTCAAGGTTTGTATGTATGAGTTACAAGCAGTGAAGTATACGATTCAACGAACTGATCAAACTTTAGCTAATGCCGTGGTTGAAGCAATTTGCCCTGGTTATCACATTGAGTACGTAGTGGTTGTTATCACTAATGACCAAGATGGTCACGGCAAGGATTTCGTGATTTTGCGTGCACCATCATCAGGAACCCTGCACCATTTTTGTTGTGAGTTTGGTTTTTCAATCTACACTTTCGTTCCAGGAAGATTAGTCTCCGATTTTGTTGTCAATGAAGAGATGGAGCGAGTAGCGGAAGAATTGAACAGTGCTTGGGAAGGGGTGATCGGTTATTCACTTGACGGCAATTGGGAGGATTCAATAGAGAAAAAAGGGGAGGTAAAACAATTGCTTACTCTCCGTGGACCTGAACTTCGAGTTTATCTCAAACCATACTCTGATCTGTATCAACTTGTCGGTGAAGATCAGAAAAGACAACACCACTCGTGTTTAGTTGGTATTTTGGACGATGAACTTAACCGTTGGCGAGCCGTGACTTCTTTGTTTGCTTACGACAAAGAAAAAAAGGAGAAAAAAGCGCGTTTAGAAACTCAAGGCTAGCCAATGGTTGATTTTTACAATGTGTCAGATTTCTCGTCTGACACATTTTTTTACTCTTAAAGTTTCTACGATCGTAAATAGTTTAAGAGAGTATGCCACAGTGTAAAATGTTTACGATCGTTACAATTTTACACCCAACTAAAAACAAAGAAAAAACAGAGGCCAAGATGTTCCAAAAAACAAAAATCCCAACCTCCAAAGGGCGTGGGATTTGATTGCCAGCTCTCTATTTTAACGACCAAAAATGTAGGCTAAACGAGCGCCCACCGCGAGTCTCATTCCAAACTCGAGTACCCAATAGGTCGTCAAGAACGGGCCGATAACAGTAACGAGGATGTAAAACAACCATCTTGATAGCGACATTTCGATCACCCCCTTTCTGATTTCTATGCTAGCATACTTCGTTTAGCGTGTCAAGCGATTAGCAAAAATGATGAAAAAATGATCCCTTAATTCCTCATGAACTTCCTTAACCTCATCTCACACTGCTCCCAACGCTTCACCAAAAACTTTGAAATCGGAATGCAAACTTTCCAATACCACAGTATATTGATCACATCTGGGTATTGTTGTTAATTGCTTTTTCATACCAATTATCATAGCACAAAGTTTTAGGCGAAGAATTTCATAATATCACTGTAAGTGACGAGGAGCATAAGAATCATGAGGAGAAGAAAGCCAGTCAAGTTAACGGCGTTGGCGACTTGCGGCTTGATCGCCCGGCCTTTGATCCTCTCGATTAAGAGGAAGAGGAGTCGGCCGCCATCAAGTGCCGGAATTGGCAAGAGGTTGAGTACGGCGAGATTGATTGAGATGAGCGCGGTGAAGAGAAGCAGATAGCCGAAGCCGAGTGCCGAGGCATCCCCCACGAGGCCCACTAGTCCAACCGGGCCAGTGATTTGACCGAGTACCTCGCTCTGACCGCGGAAAAAACTGATGAGGAGTGAGCCGAAGGCGGTCACCGTTGAGCTCACGAGATGCCAAGTGCTTTGCGTGCCAGCGATGATGGCGCGATGAAGAGGCAATTGGAGTATCCCGATGGTCTCTAGGCCAACACCGATTGCCAGTTTACCTTCCGGACCAATATTGGCTGGCTTCACGGCGCGTTCGGCAATCGTCGGTTTAATGTTCGGTCCATGGGTGCGAATATAACTGACAATGATTTCCGAGTTTGAGTGATTGGTGATGAAATCCTGGATACTCTCAATCGTCGGTTCAGTGAGATAATCGGTTGTGGTTCGTAACTTCACGATCTGATCTCCGAGAATGAGCTCGGCTACCGCGGCCGGAGAATTCGGCGCCACTTGGATGATTGTTACCCGCGGATTATCAAGAGTGTAACCTTGAGGGACGCTGTCGGCCTGCGTCGGCAGGCCGGTGGTGGCGAAAGCAACCACTAGAAGAAGCCAAGCGAGGACGAGATTCGCCGTCACGCCGGCAACCAAGATGCTAGTCTGCACCCATTTCGATTGGGCGCTGAAAGCGCGTTGTCGATCAGTGCCAGTCAAAGATTCTTCATTCGGGTCTTCACCATAAATCTTGACGAAACCACCAAAGGGGATAAGATTAAGCGAATAAGTGGTCTCTCCCCGTCGCCAACTTATCAGTCGTGGCGGGAAGCCGAGGCCAAATTCGTCAACCCGGGCACCGGAGCGTTTGGCGACGAAAAAATGCCCGAACTCGTGCGACAAGATAAGTAGTCCGAGAATAATTAAGAAAATGAGGATGGTCATTTAACTGGCGATTTCAGCTTCTTTTCGATTTTTAATTTCTTCGAGCGCTCGATTGTTTTCATTAACAATCTTTTGCAATTCCTCTTTGGCCCGGAACTTATCATCTTCCGCCAATGTTCCCTCTCGCTCGGCCTCTTGAATAGTGCTCCAGATTTTGTCCCGCGCTTGACGCATCGTAATCCGCGCTTCTTCGAATTTTTCCCGTATCACTTTCACCAATCGAGCGCGACTCTCGGTGGTAAGATCGGGAAAAGTTATTCTGATGCCAGTTTGGTCACCACTCACCGAAACACCGAGATTTGCGGCGGTAATCGCACCCTCAATCTCCTTCATCTGCGTTTTATCCCACGGTGTGATACGCAAAGTGCGAGCATCTTCCACCATCACCGCGGCCACTTGCTTGATTGGCAACCGGCTACCGTAAGATTTCACTTGGACGCTATCAAGCAATAGTGGCGTGGCGCGCCCGGTGCGTACGCTGTGATATTCATTCTTAAGCCACTCTTCGATCTCTTTAAGTTTTGTTTTAGTTGGGTTGAAATCGTATTTCATGACGATATTCTAACATGGAGATAAAACTAAGGCCAAGTGTTCAAAAAGGAGTCGGGGTGAAGAAGCTGGATCGACAAGATAACGTCTCACGGCACTGATTTCGATCAGAGCTTGTTCATGAAGGGGCCGTTTCTCATGACAAACTATTTCTAGCGCATTGAGGAATGGTAACCAACCTTCGCGGGGTAATTCTCTTTTTAATTCTTTAGCAATCAGATCAAGACGTTTTATTGGTGTAGCAGTAAGGAATTCTTTCGCTAGATTTTTTTCTTCGTCAAGTTTATTCTCATTACGAGCATCGTGTTCCACAACCATCATTCGTGATCGAAGGGTGGGTAAGAAGTCATTTGTTTGTTTGCCGAGAATGAAGAAATGAAGGCTATCGCGTGGTTCTTCGAATAATTTAAGCAAGGCATTTTGAGCCTCGGAGGTGTAACGATCGGCGATGAGTATTACGAACTCTCGCCCGCCGTGCCAATTATGTCGCGCACTTCGACTGACCAATTCGCGGCTCTCGGCGATGCCAAAAGTCTCATATTTTTCCAAGATTGTGTTGGCTGTTCCCTCGATTATTCCCAGTGATTCAATCAGTGCCAGATAAGCAGTTTCTTTTTCCCCGACAATCAAATAAGCATGATGGAGAAAACCGTTAGTTTGATAACTTTCAATAATTGGTCTAAACATTTTTAATGCTTGGAGAGAATCGTGCGTTTATAAACCGCCAAATGCTCCAGCGCGATCCCCGTCCCTTTGGCCACACAGAAAAGGGCTTCGTCGGCGAGGATGGCTTTCACTCCGGTCCGACGATAAATAAGTTCCGGGAGGTTACGAAGCATCGATGAACCGCCGGTCATTATAATTCCGTGATCAATAATATCGGCCGAGAGTTCTGGCGGCGTCTCTTGGAAAACGGTCTTGATCGCTTTAATGATTTCCTGCAACTCCCCTTCGATTGCGCGGACAATCTCGTTGGTGCGTATTTCGGCGAAACGTGGCAGGCCAGTCATAAAGTCGCGCCCCTTGATGGTGTAAGTGAGTTCATTTTCAATTGGGATTGCTGAGCTAATCTCAATCTTCACTTCTTCGGCTGTTTTGTCACCGATCGCTAGATTGAAAGCTTTCTTGATGTGATCAGCGATGGCTTGATCAATCTTATTGCCGGCGTACTTAACTGAAGTAGAAGCGACAATTCCGCCGAGAGAAATAACCGCCACATCAGTTGTTCCACCACCAATATCAACAATCATGTGTCCCCGGGCTTCGTGAATTGGTACACCAGCCCCGAGTGCCGCAAGAATTGGTTCTTTGACGACATAGGCATTCTTGGCCCCAGCCTTAATCGTTGCTTCGATCACGGCTCGGCGCTCGGTTGAGGTGACACCGGCTGGTACCGAGATCATCACTTCCGGCCGGAAAATGTTGAAACGGCCAAGAGCTTTATTGATATAATACTTGAGCATAGTCTCGGTCACTCGATAATCGGCGATCACGCCATCGCGCATCGGTCGATAAGCGACAATGCTGTCGGGAGTTTTTCCGATCATCTCTTTGGCTTCACTGCCGACGGCGAGGACGCGATTATCAATTTGTGAAATAGCGACGACCGAAGGTTCGCTTAAAACAATTCCTTGTCTGGGAATATAAACAAGGGTATTAGCTGTCCCGAGATCAATTCCTAATTTAGTGACGAAAAAGTTCATAATAAGCGTTGGCGTTTGATGTTTAGTCCAATCTGACGAAGCCGTTCATCAATCTGTTCATAGCCGCGGTCAATGTAATGAACATTGTGGATAATTGTTCGCCCTTTCGCAATCAAACCAGCTAAGAGATAGGCCAATCCAGCTCGTAGATCAGGACTAATGACTGTTTTACCGCTAAGCGGCGTGGGGCCAATGATCGTGGCTTGATGCTGATTATACATACTGGTGTTTCCGCCCATTCTTGACAAGGTTTCGAGATGACCCAGTCGGCCTTCGAAAATAGTTTCGAAGATACGACTCTCGCCCTTGGCTTGAGTGAGAAAAACCGAGATCAACGCTTGTAAGTCAGTGGGGAACCCTGGATATTCATGCGTGGTAATATTAAGAGCGTAATAAATTTGTCGCGGAATGGTGCGAACGATGAGCTTTTTTTTCGCCACCTCGATTTTCACCCCAGCACTACGAAGAAGAAAGATCAGTGATTCAAGATGAGTTGGTTCGCACTTGTCGATAACTAATTCCTTGGCCAGAAGCGCGCCGAGAATCAAGAGACTGCCGGCTTCAATGCGATCGGGAATAATTTCATAACTCGGGTTCTGGGCGGTAAGTAGTGAGCCGCCGTCGATTACTAGGGTCGTGGTACCAAGACCAGAAATTTTTGCCCCATGCTTGACGAGAAAAGTGCCTAAACTCGTAATCTCTGGTTCCAGCGCGCAATTCTTCAAAGTTGTGCGACCGCGGGCGAGTACGCCCGCAAGCATGAAGCATTCGGTTGCGGTGACCGTTTGATTGCGGAAAAAGATTTCTCCGCCACGGAGCTGACCTCGTGGTGTCGTGAGCTGATACATTCCAGCTCTGGTTTCCACCTTAGCTCCGAGACGCGTGAAGCCATCGAGGAAAAGGTCGATCGGTCGTTCGCCAATCACGCAGCCACCCGGGTGTGGAAAGGAGACTTGACCTTGCCGGGCCAGCAAAGGACCAGTCAAGATAATCGAGGCACGAAGTTTCTTGGCGATTTCTGGATTAAGTGTCGAACGATGAAGATGCTTCGCGTCGAGAGTTAAGGTTTTTCCTGATTTAGTGATTGTGACACCGAGACCCGTTAACAAAGTTGATAAACGCTCAATGTCTTCAATCTTCGGCACATTGGTGAGGGTGAGAAGCGATTGAAAAAGTAACGCTGCCGGCAGAGCTTGCAAAGCGTCATTCTTAGAACCATTAACCGTGAGGGTACCCTTAATTTTCCGCGCTCCACCCAATCCCTCGACAATGAAAATATCATTCTCATTCACATCCGCATTCTAGCTCTCCTCACCCCTTTTTACAAATTTTTTACCTAGACAATCAGGTCCTCGGTCAATACACCGTTTTTGAGTTCGCGCGGCGGTGATTGGTAAATTCGTTTGTAAGTTTCGTCGGGAAGTTTCTCGTCAACCGTGATGTAATAACGCCCGGGCGGTGTAAGCAAGAAGAATCGACCCATCATGTCGGCCACCACTGATTTGACTTCTTGATCGACATCCGGGATGAAGGCGCGAACGATAGCGAAAGGAATTGGCTCACCGTTTGGATGTTTAACCGACAGGGCTTGTCGTTTAGTTCGATTAATAAAATATTTAGCGAAAAAGGTAATCAAGTAAAGAGCGAGAATGACAATTGATAATTTTCCTGGATGGAAGACGAAATTATAAATCCCGGTCAAGAAACCGACAGCATAGAGAACATTGAAAATTCCCCGTCGTCTCGCTTGGTGACGGGAATGGAGAATGAAGAAACCCCTCGCCTGCTTTGCAAATTCATTCCAATCGAAAGCAATCGGATCAAGTGGAATATTGCGATTGATGATTTCACCGGGTATGGTAGTGACCGGCTCGCCGAAATAGAGATTGTTGTAGAGTTCATCTCGCTTGCGCCCTGCAAGTTTCTTAGACGGAAATTGGTAGTGAGTTTTGTTCGCGACCAAGTTGTAAGTGCCGGAGGAGAGAAAGAAACCATAACGCCCATCGAGGTCAGTGATGGCGGTGCCCTTGTCATTATCATTTTGCCGAACGATAACATAGGCCGGATCAAGTGGCCGCTTGGTTACTGAATCGTAGACGATTCCCCACGGCGGAGCGCGACGACGTAAGCCGAGCCCCCGCAAGAGAAAGGACCAACCGTGAAGAAGAATGAGATAAAGATCATAAGCAGAATTGACGCGATCCGCGAGCGCGAGCCCTTGAGTGAGACCCGTAACTAAACCCATGGTGACGGCAACCGGCGAAATTATTTGCCCGACAGCAACCACTGCTCTCTCCAGCGCCGTCTCCGGCAAACCACCCGTCACAATTAATCGGCCAACCAATCGTTTGATGGTCTGATCCCGATAATTGATGATTGAGATAAAAAGTGGGTAAACGCCATTAGGGAAAGTGCTACCGAGACTCGCGGTGTAACTCGTGCCGTCAGCGTTTGCTTTCAGTAGATAAGTGCCGAAGGGTTTTTTGGTAACCGGATTGATAATTGTAAGACCAATTGTTTTCAGCGCCGCCGGCAATTTCTTACTCGCGATCATTACCGCGAGTGGTTTCTGGCCAATAATTTTTACGTCAGCGTTTCCTTGGAAAAATTGTTGTCGCTCGCCGGGTTGATAAAAAATGAAGTCACCAAGTTCGAGAAGTTGAGTAATGGGGTCAAGCGTCAACACCTGCGGCAAATTGGCGAAGGGATCGACACTACTGCCGGGACCCAAATCTTCCGTTCCGGTGCCGCTCCCTGGCGAACCGGAATCATCCGGCGGCGGTTCCTCGCCGGGTGGTGGCTCTTCATCCGGCGATGGTTCCTCTTCAGGTTCAGGCAACGGTTCTTCTTGAGTCGGAGTTAAAATACTGGCGAGAGTTCCAGAAGAATAATCACCAGCCGTGCTTCGAACGAAGGCGACGTAATAATATTGGGTCCCCGGACTAACACTCGAATCTTCCACATTCTCGCCTATTTCATTATAGATCAAACTCCCATCGGTCGGATTAACGGGGACGGTGTTTGTTCCGCGAACGATCCGCACGGCGGCAAGGTCAGGGTAACTCGGGTTCTGCCAAACAAGAGCCACGCTATCCCCCGCCATGGTGGCAGTGAAATTGCTGACATTGGGAATTGTTTCTGGCGGTGGCGCATAGACACAACTGCCGTCGTCTGTGGTGGCGCTCGAATTATAATTGGTCGCCAAAGGATTGGTGCAACCCGGTATCGGAGTTGGCCCGCCACCCCCACCGCTAGGTGGGGGGTTACTACTACCGGCAGTGACCGAGAGATTCACTTGGACAGCGTCCGTCGCGGCTGAAACATCTTGAATCATTAAACTACTTAAACTGACAAAAATAAAGAGTAGTAGAATGGAAATCTTAAGTATCAATGAACGATATGACATCTGATTTCTTCAACGGTTTAATTTTCTTGCCGCCCGATCTAATTCTTTTTTATGTCTTTTTTCTAAATCTTTTATCTCTTTTCGGTGTTTAGCTTCTATTTTTTTAATATCTTCCGTGGCGGGTAGGTTTTCCGGGTAAATGCTCGTTCTCGTTAAAGCACCACGAACACTTCGATTACTTACAACATGCTCACTTAGTATAGACCCTTTCCCTCGAAGATTTTTTCTTCTCGTATTTTCCGTCGTCATGGCGGTGGCCAAATCTTTTGCTTTCAAGGTTACATTGGGTAAAAAATCAGCCAGGGGTTTATTAGCGGGCACACCCAATCGGTGTTTCATTTCATCAGTGGCCTTACCTCCAAACAAGGCCTGATCGCCAAAACTTCGTATTTCGGCAATACCGCGACCATCAACGCCTCGACTGAAGGCCACGGCGCCAAATTCTTTCTCGGTAATTTTCAGTTTGTCTCTGGCATCAATTCTCTCTAACTCGATCATTCGTTGTTCCAAAACCTCGATTTTCCTAGTTTGGGTTACAAAGTAAGCCTGGGCAAAGGCGATCTCTTCCTTCTGGGGGTTTCCGTTAATAGCGATTAAATAGCAAGCGTATCTGGTCAACTTGACATCCGGCACCGTTTTTTCTAAATCCAGCCCAATTTTTACCATTTTCATGATGTCATGAAAATGGGAATTTACTTCACTTCCAGCTTTTTTGCATGATTCCTTAGCCTTATTTAACGGTGTTTCAAAGTTCTCCCAACGAGAATAGCCAAGGATTGGGTACAGCTCTCGTGCATACCAATATTCAACGCCATTTTCGTGCCGTATATCATCTAAGGTTTTAAGTAGCAGTTTTAATTGCGATGATTCCATCTATCTCGATAACGACAACTGCTTCGCCAAAACCTCCAATGTGTCGCGCAGACTCATGAGCACCGCGGCATATTGGGTTGAAGAATCTACCTGTGACTTTGAAGTAGAAAGGATCTGGAAGAGATTGTCACTGCGATCAGAAATGAATTGCCCATCAATA
>DATDVJ010000004.1:0-10186 GCA_036517595.1 Minisyncoccota bacterium | reverse complement strand
ACCAATGACCTCAACCGTATTAGTATTCGTCCAATCACTCGGCACAGTCCATGAAGTGCCCGAGGTGAGGAAAACGGTGGTGGCCGAGGTTAAAAGCGGGAAAGCCAGAAGAGTGAGACCGAGAGCAGCAATAGTTTTGATCACTTTCGGGTGTATGGTATTCATGACGGTATATTGGTCACGGCCAACTTTTTTAATACTCCCGCATGGTGACTTGAGCATCAATTTGCTTCATGAAATCAAGGGCCACGGAGACGACAATAAGGAGAGCGGTGCCGCCAATCGCCAGCGCGGTTACTCCGGTTAAAGCGCGCATAATGAGTGGAAGCATCGCAATGACACCGAGGAAGAGCGCCCCGACCAAAGTTAATCTGGTGACAATTTTACCCAAGTGATCGGCCGTTGGCCGCCCGGGGCGAATACCGGGGATAAACGCTCCGCTCTTCTGAAGATTGGTCGAGATCGAATCTGGATCGAAGGTGACCGCCGAATAGAAATAGGTGAAAAGGAAAACGAGCGCAAAGTAAACTATGGCGTAAAACCAAGTGTTGTTGAGCAACCCAAGCAGGAAATTGGCCACCGCTTGGACAGTAGGATGACTTGCCTGTGACAGGAAGTTAATCAACATCTGCGGAAAGAGGAGGATCGACAAAGCGAAGATGATCGGCATGACACCGGCTTGATTGAGACGAATCGGTAGATAAGTGGAGGCGCCGCCAAAAAGTTTGGCCCCGCGCACGCGTTTGGCATAAGTGATTGGCACCGGGCGCTCGGCTTCCGTCATTATCACCACTCCACCAACGATCACCACGGCCGCGACGAGATAAGCGAGATAGAGTGGCACTTGGCTCGGATCGAAATTGGCTACCACTTGGCCAATCGCTTGCGGGATACTAGCAACAATACCGGCGAAAATGATGAGGGATGTCCCATTGCCAATTCCATACTCGTTGATCAACTCGCCCAACCACATGAGCAAAATAGAACCAGCCGTTACCACCATCACACTGACTAATTTCTCGGACAGAGTGATGGGCAAAAGCACCCCCTGATTCCCAAGCAAAGAGAGGAGCCCGAAACCCTGAATCATCGCGAGCGGCACGGTTAATAGGCGAGAGTATTGGGCGAAAATCCGCCGACCCTGCTCGCCGGATTCTTGGTAAAGCTCTTTGAGCGACGGCACCATCATGGTGAGAAGCTGCATAATGATTGAAGCGGTGATGAACGGACTAACGCCAAGCATGAGGATGGAGAGATTTGATAAACCACCGCCGGAAAAAATGTTCAGCAAATTGAGAAATTGGTTGCCGGAGAAAAGTCGCTTCAGCGCCTCGGTGTCGACACCAGAAATTGGGATGCTCGCCCCTAAACGGAAAAGAATTAAAGCGAAGAGAACAAACAAAATCCGCCGGCGAAGTTGCCGATCGCTGATAATTAAAGAAAATTTGGTGGCAATTCTACTTAGCATGAGTGAGAACAATTTGGCGCGCAATAATTTTACCACCAGCTTGCTCAATAATCTGCCGCGCCGGCCGACTGATCAAACAATCTTTTATCGTTAAATCCTTGGCCACCGTGGCGGCGCCAATAATCTTCACCCGACCACGGCGCAAGGTTGACGCCGAGATAAGCCGCTTCGCGGCCAGCGTAGCCGGGGAAATCGTCTCCCCGGCAGAGAAATGGTGGGCGATAGCGGCGAGTGACACCGTGACTGTTTTGTTTAGCACCAATACGAATCGATGACCGCGTTTCTTGGGCAAACGTTTGATCACGTCACGCATTTCTGGCCTGATCCGGTGCCCCGAACGAGCGCGCTGGCCCTTCGTCCCTCGGCCAGACGTTGTCCCCCGTTTACCACCACGACCAATTAATTTATGGCGCTGGCGCGAATGTTGTCTTTTGATCTGGTGGAGTTGCATAAAAAATTAATGTGGTAAAGCAGCGAGAGCCTGCATCGTCGCTCGCGCGTTGTTGATCTGGCTCTTGGAGGGTGAGAGAATCTTAGCACTCACCGATCGGACACCACAGAGCTCAAGGATGACACGCATCGCACTTCCAGCCACAATTCCTCGACCGGGCGCCGGGCGAATAATCACGCGGGAACTATTAAACTTAGCCGACACTTCATGGGGAATCGAGAAGCGCTTATCGAGAGTGACTGTCAGTAAGCGCTTCTTCGCCTCACGAAAAGCTTTTTCCAGCGCGAGCGAAATATCGGCCGCCTTACCAAGACCCAAGCCAACCTTGCCTTTGCGATTACCAATCACTAGAAGAACCGAGAAGCTGAAGCGACGACCCCCTTTCACCACTCGGGTGACACGACGGATATTGATCATCTTCTGCTCGAATTCCGGCGGAGCTGATTCGCGACCACCGCGCGCTGAACGACCCACGCCACCCCTGCCCCGATGAGGCGGTTTAATTGTTTTCTGTTGATCAGAAGTTGCCATGGTCAATAAAATATTTAGAAGATTAATCCGCCAGCGCGAGCGGCATCGGCAAACGCCTTGACTCGACCCGTATAACGATAACCGCCACGATCGAAAACAACTGTTTTGATCTTCTTCGCTTTGGCTTTAACCGCCAGATTCTCACCCAATGTCCGAGCCGAGGGAAGGGTCCCGGCCTGTTTGGCGCCCAAATCATTAATCGCTACCAAAGTCTTACCCATCACGTCATCGATCAATTGAGCATAGAGGTAACGATTGGACCAAAAAATGGACAGGCGTGGTCGACTCACCGTCCCCGAGACTTTAGACCTGACTCGGCGGTGGCGCAACTGACGTTCTTGATTGCGATGATAGCTAGTAATCATATTTTAAGAAACAATTTTCTTCCCCTGTTTTCGAATAATTTTCTCATCAACATAACGAATTCCCTTCTCTTTATATGGATCAGGTGGCTTGATGGCCCGAACCGAAGCCGCAAATTGACCAACTGCCTCTTTACTAGGACCACTTATGGTCAGCAAATTTTTCTCGAAAACAATCTTCACCGCGGGCGGTGCCGTAATCGTAACTGGATGAGAAAATCCCACATTCAGAGTTAATGTTTGGCCAGCCACCGCCCCTTTATAACCAATCCCTTCAATTATTAATTGTTTAGTGAAACCGGAAGCGACGCCCGCGATCATATTCTTCACATGCGAGGCATAAGTACCCCACAGGGCCCCTTCGGTCGCTTCTTTTTGTGGTGTTAGTGAGATCTCGTTTACCCCAACCGTAATGATAATATCCGGCCGAAAAAGGCGCGATAATTCACCCCGCGGACCTTTGGCGACAATGGTCGTTCCCAAGGGAGAAGCGTCGGCTTTAATCGTTATCCCAATCGGGATCTTAATTTTTTGTTTGCCGACTCGTGACATAAATCTACCAGATCTTGAAAAGCACTTCGCCGCCGACGCGAGCTTTACGCGCCTCCGTCCCCGTCATTATCCCTTTCGGCGTAGAAATCACTAACTCACCGAAACCTTGACGAACCAGACGGAGGTCTCGCGCGCCCTGATACACGCGACGCGATGGCTTCGACACTCGAACCGCACCAAGAATCTTCGGCTCACGACCTTTGAAAGCCAGGTTCATCTCAATCACTTTCTTTACCTTCTTACCCTTCTTGGTCGCCGAGGTAATGAAACCCCGATCTAGGAGCACTTGAGCCACCGCCAATTTGAAATTAGAATACTCCACCACCACCGTCGGCAAATGAGCCCGGGCGGCATTCCTCAAACGAGTAATCATATCAGCAATCGGATCAGTCACCATGAAGATTTTCTAATCCCGGGAATCTTGCCTTCATTGGCATATTCGCGGAAACAAATACGGCAGAGATCGAAATCGCGCATGTAGGCCCGCTTCCGTCCACACCGGAAACAGCGCCGCACTAGGCGCGTGCTAAACTTGGGCGGTTTTTGCGACCGCGCGATAACCGATTTCTTAGCCATTAAAAAATTTATTGGCTCCCGCGAGCCAAGTATTATGCTAGCAGGATAGAGCTATGGGTGTCAAATCGAAATTACGGAAAGACTATGGTTTGCGAAATGGAAAATTGAGGGCGCGAAAAAGAGCGAGGGCTTGGTCGCGATTAGGGGCGGTGGTAACAATGGTGATGGCAAAGCCGAAAACATCTTTGAGTTCTTCGTCAGCCGTCTCGGGAAAAATCGTGTGCTCGCGAACGCTGATCGTCAAATTACCAGTCGCGTCCACCGATTTCTCATCGAAGCCACGGAAGTCACGCATGCGCGGTATGGCAACATTGACCAGTTTATCGAGGAAGCCGCGCATCCGTTTACCACGAAGCGTCACCATCTGTCCAATCGTTTCCCCTTCTCGAACCTTGAACGAGGCAATGGACTTCTTCGCACTACGTGGCGACGGTTTCTGACCAGTAATTTTAGCCAAACGATCAACGATCAGCGCCGCCTGTTTCTTCTCTCGTAGCTTACCCGTGCCAGCATTAATTACGACTTTAGATAATTTTGGCAGGGCATAACGATTTTTCTCTCCAAGAGTTTTGGCGAGTTCTGGCAAGACTGCTTCGTACTTTTCTTTAAGCGTAATCATGATTTGAATTCGTGACCGCACTTCCGACAGATTCGGATTTTTTTGTTACCCTCCTGCTTGTGTCCGATCCGCCGGCCTCGACCACAACTTGGACATTTAATCATCACCTTCGAGCTGGCGATAGGGGTCGGGGCCTCGATGACTTGGCCGGGCTTGCCGGCGCTTCGCGGTCGCTCGCGCCGCTTCCGAATATTAACTCCCTCCACCACCAGCCGATGAGCCAAGGGAAAAACTTTAAGCACCGAACCAGTTTTACCTCGATCCTTGCCCGTTACTACAATGACGGTGTCCCCTTTTTTAATTTTATTCATCATATTCGATTCGTATTATTCGTATGAATTCGTAGATCGACATCGCGGTCTAAATGACTTCCGGTGCCAGTGAAGCAATTTTCTGAAATCCCCGGTCAGCCAACTCCCGAGGGATCGGGCCAAAAATTCGCCCCCCAATCGGTTCTAGTTTCTCCTTCTCAATAATCACAACGGCATTCTCATCGAAACGAAGATAGGAACCATCAGCCCGACGGAAGGGCTGCCGTTGGCGGACGACCACTGCTCGAACAACATCCTTTTTCTTCACCGCCTTCTTCGGTTCGGCAGTTTGGATGGACATGACCACAATGTCGCCGATCCGCGCGTAACGACGGCGGGAACCACCAAGCACTTTGAAAATGCGTCCGAGCTTGGCCCCAGTATTGTCGGCTACTTTCACAATCGTTCGAGGTTGAATCATGTTGAAAGTTCAAAACTTAAAATTAAAAGTGTAAAACAAAATGGGTTTTTAATTTTTTATTACGACGACAAACGACTTACGCCTCGACATCGGCCGCGTCTCTTTGATTTCGACCTTGTCACCCTCATGGCGCTTCCCCGCTTCGTCGTGGGCCAGATAACGCTTATGCCGGCGCAAGTATTTGCCATACACGGAGTGTTTGACTAGCCGCTCAACTTCAACAACCACGGTCTTATTCATTTTGATCGAAACGACCGTGCCACTTAAAGTTTTGGGATGAGACATAATAGAAGTCATAAAAATTGATTATCCTCGACTCACAATAATTGTTTTGAGCGGGAGCTTCGATCCGGCTTTGCGAAGGACTTGTCGAGAAATCTCTTCCGATAAGCCGTCGACTTCGAAGATTATTCGGCCGGGCCACACCTGAAACTCATAGCCTTGTGGATCGCCCTTACCCTTACCCATACCCACTTCGGCGGGCTTCCCAGTGTAGGGCTTGTCGGGAAAAACTCGGATCCAGAATTTTCCCGACTTCTTCATCTCTCGAGCGATCACCTTGCGCGCCGCTTCGATCTGGTTCGACCGCACCCGAGCAGCAGTACTAGCCTTAAGCCCATGGGAGCCGAAAATGACCGCGAGGCCACGGGTCTCCATTTTAAATCGGAGGGGGTTCCGTCTCATTGTGTGCCACTTACGAAATTTGACTTTTTTAGGGACTAACATAATTTAGATGAAAATATCGCCGCGATAAATCCAGACCTTGATCCCAATCACTCCGTAGGTAAGATGTGCTTTCTCGCGCGCGAAGTCAATGTCGGCGCGCAAAGTTTGGAGTGGTAAGCGACCCTTCTTTACCGTTTCAGTGCGAGCGATATCGGCGCCCCCAAGACGACCAGCGACCGTCACTTTCGCTCCGAGCACCGACTTGTTGGCCATTGCCTTCTCGACCACCTGCTTCACCACCCGCTTGAAGGGCAAACGCTTCTCCAACCCTTCGGCCACCATTTGAGCCGCGAGAGCGGCATGGGTTTCGGGATATTTGACCTCTTCAATGTCAAGTTTAAACTCTTTGGGGATCGGCGCCCTGATCCGTCGAAGAAGAGCCAAGAGATCGTCCTTGAGTCTGATCGCCCCTTCACCATTGCGGCCAATGATTAACCCCGGGCGGGCTGTCTTCACAATAATTCGATAAACCGCCGGACCGCGTTCGATCTCCACCCGATCAACGAGGAAACCACGCAAGCGCTTCTCTAGATACTCGCGAATCGAGATGTCCGACTTGAGATAAGATTGGTATTGCCTCGGTCCAACCGCACCATCTCGAGTCAAGTTCGTTCGGCGACGCGGCAAACCAAACCAACGAGATTGCCAATCTCGAATCGTCGCCAGTCGGTGAGCATAGGGATGAACACTGTGAGACATATAAATAGCTTTTAGCTTGTAGCTTGTAGCTTCTTAGCTTCTAGGATAACCAATATGTGACTGGTCTTTCGCTTAAAGGGGAAAGCGCGGCCGTGCGCCCCGGGGCGAAAACGCTTGAAGACTACGCCTTTGTCCACCGTGATTTTCTTGATTCGAAGATCATCGCGCTTCACTTTAACATCTTTATTCACCGCATTGGCCGCGGCGGACTGGATTAATTTGGTCAGGGGCAAAGCCGCACGTTTCGGAAGGAAACGCAATTGAGTCACGGCGTCATCAACCTTTTTCCCCCGCACCAAATCAGCCAGTAACCGGACCTTGCGCGGGGCTTGATGATAATTCTTTAATTGAGCCTTCATAAAATTTTTAGCTTTTAACTTTGGGCTCGATATTACCTTTAACAGCAGTCGTTGAAGCGGCGACCGGAGAGACTGTGACTGTCTTCGCCGCCGCGATCTCGGCCTCCTTCTTCTTCTGCTCTAATTCTTTCTGCATCTTACCGCCATGGCGGACGAACTTTCGCGTCGGCGAGAATTCACCCAAACGATGGCCGACCATCTCTTCGCTCACCAAAACTTCAAGATGATCTTTACCATTATGAACACCGAAGGTGAAGCCAACCATCTCGGGACTGATTTGGCTCGCCCGCGCCCACGTCTTAACCACTCCCGCCGTGGCCGGTTTTTTATTGCTGATTTTCTTCAGTAACTTCGGATCCACATAGGGACCCTTCTTGAGCGACCGTGTCATAAATTAAACATTACAAGGTGACACCCCGAGATTCAAAGGTGTCACCTTTGATATGTATACCGGAGATATTAGCAAACAAGGCTTTGGCTTGTCAAACGAAAATGGTTTTGATTATGTTCCGCCCAATTTATCAAACGTTGGTCACGGGCCTGCCTAAGATGAGCGGAATCTAACCAAATTTTCCAAGCATATATTTTCTTTAACACAAAAGGTAACACCTCGCCACTGGCAAGGCGTTACCTTGACATTGGGTTTATCGCCCAAACAATCGTTGGAGAGCCTGAAGAGTAGCGTTCAGAGAAGAGAGAATGCTGGCCATTTGAGTTGACGAGGAGATGGAACCGAGTCCGGCGCTCGGGCAAGGTGGTAAAGATTTGCCGTTCCAGCCGGCGTTGAACAGATCGGTGAAAGCGAGAAGATCAGCCGGAGCCGTCACACCGCTTCGATCAATGTCGGTGGAGTAAATCGGCAGTTTCTTAACACCATTCAAGGCGTCAATCAAATCAAGCTGATCGGCTGGCGATGTCGTCCCGTCACCATTGACATCGCCGGGAAGGAAGCCGAGACAAGCCTTGGATTTACTAGTGTTGTGAATAATAGTTACTCGTTCGCCACCACTCAGAGGACGGGATAACGATAATTGGAATTTTGTCGCACCAGCAAGATAAGGTGTCGCGACCAGACTAATGGGAGTTGGATTAGAACTAACAATTCCAACACCAGTGTCAAATCCTGAAGCAGAAAAATCTAAAACAATATCTTTAAATCCCGATACACTCCGTGCATCAATCGCCCCATTTGGCGGATAGGAAGAAGTGATGGTGAGAATGGGTTGGGGAACTGAATTAACAGAGAAAGGTAATCTTAGCTCGACTCTGGCATTTTGACTCCAACCTTCGTATCCAGGTTCACAAGTCCCCTCATAGTAACAACCCGCCACAACCCTAAGATAATAGTTGCCTGACGCGCTAGGGACTGGTCTGGAAATTTTCCAATATCCATTTCCTAGATAAATTACATTGGTTGAAATATTCGAGCCATCAGATGTCTTGTTTTCAGAAGAAGCGTAATAACTTGCCGCGTCAACACTATAATGATTTGCTTGTTCAGCCGGAGATCCGTCGGATTTAACCAACCTAAATTTCACTGACAAACTATCTCCCGAATTGTAAGAAGTTTGAAGTGGTGTTACATCTCTAATATACAACTGTCCAAGCGTTCCTCCACCCACCACCACGCTCAAACTGGTCTTTGCTGACTGGCCGGCGTTGTCGGTGACAGTAAAGGTGGGATAGAAAGTGCCAGTGCGGGAGTAGGTGTGAGTGAAGGTCGCGGTCTGCTGAACTGTCGGACCCGTGGGCGAACCGGCAATGCTGCCGGTTGTAGCCTCGTCACCCCAATAAACCGCGTAACTTAATGATCCGTTCTCGGGGTCACTGGCCCGCACGGACCAAGTGCCTGTCTCACCAGTCTTCAATGTTGTCGGCCCCGAGACACCGGAAATCGATGGTGGGAGGTTGGTGGGTTGAGTAATAGAGAAAGTTCCATCACTTTGATCAGGTAGATAATTTACATCGAGAGGATAAATAATTACACGATATTTACTGCCCGATAATTTACCGCCCGAGAGAGAACTCAAACTAGCTGGCAAGACAAATGTGTAACTGCCAAAATTCTCCATTCGGAAAACAAGGGTCTCTTGAGAATATGGACTGCCAACCGGATAATTTTCGTCCCTCAACGCAATTTGGACATAATTGGTTTGATTTATGGGAAATATTACATTTGTATTCCATTTGATCGTATAAGTTTTCCCAACCAACCAACCCTCCCCACCGTTCGGAGAAATGACAGTGACGGCAGAGATGGCAGGAGTAGTGGTGGCATTTCCAGAACCGAAACATGGTAAACCGGTCGTTGGGCTGTAGCCAATCGGGCTGGTGCAACCTTCTGGCAAAGTTGAACCAGACGAGCATGACTGCCCCGTAATTGGACTGAACCCGATCGTACTCGTACAACCAATCGGCAATCCGGTAGTACCGGAACATGACAAACCAGTCGTCGTGCTATAACCTGTTGAACTGGTACAGCCGGGTGGGTAAGTTATCGTCTGGCCCTGCAACAAAGCGATCTGTTGAAGCAGAGCTTGAATCTGCGCCTGAAGTTCTTGGACTGTTTGCGCATTGGTAACTACGGGTGATAAAACAAACACCAGCGCGAGCAGACCGACGAGAACAAAGTTTCTTATTTTCATAATATGAATGATTGACGAATTAAATTGACAAAAGAGCTAACGAAGCTAATAAGCTACGACGAAGCTAATAAGCTACGAGCTAATTTCAGTATGACACGGAAGTAAAAAAAAAATCAGCAAAGTTATCCACAGATCAATCTGTATGTGGCAAGATGTTCACAATGATATAAGTATCACCTTTGATTTGAAAATAAAATCGATAATGATCATCAACCCGCGCTTGCCAAATGTCACTACCTTCGTCATATTTCTTTGCCCGCAAAGACGGATAGCGCATACCTATCAGGAGAAACCTTTCTTGTTTTCTGTATTTTTTCTTTATCTCGGGTAAAGTTCAATATTCGGACCTGTTGATAACTACGAATGCTTAAATAATGTTGCTAATAAAGACCTTTCTTGTTGTTTAAACTTTTGCTTTCGGTGATTGTATCGCCAGACATATTCGCCCAAGTATAAGTGTAACATT
>DATDVJ010000003.1:0-26372 GCA_036517595.1 Minisyncoccota bacterium | reverse complement strand
CAGTTTCCCGAATTAGTGACACCGGATTCACCTACCCAGCGGATCGCCGGTGCGCCGCTCCGCGGGTTTCGTAAAGTGACGCATCAAGTGGCGCAGTGGTCTTTCAATGATGTGTTTACTCCCGATGAGCTTCGCGAGTTTGATGCGCGGATTAAGAAAATCTTAAGGCCTGCCCTTAAAGAAGGTGCCCCAAGGGCAGGCCTTGGTACAAACCCGACTTACACCACCGAGCTCAAGATCGATGGCTTTAAAATCGTGCTCACTTACGATCAAGGTGTGTTGAAGACGGCGGCGACGCGGGGGAATGGTCAGGTCGGCGAAGATGTGACCGCTAATGTTAAAACGATTGAGTCAATTCCCCTCACGCTCACCGAGCCTGTCTCGGTGGTGGTGGAGGGAGAGATTTGGATGGGCAAGAAGGAGTTTGCGGCGCTCAACGAGCGCCGCCGCGCCGCCGGCGAGGCACTCTTCGCCAATCCGCGCAATGCCTCCGCCGGCACGATTCGCCAACTTGATCCACGGATCGTGGCGGCGCGGCGGCTCGACAGTTTCATCTACGATCTGGCGGCGGTTTACCCCGTTCCGGACGGGACCGATTTTCCTTTGCCCTTGACTCAAACGGAAGAATTAGAACGACTGAAAATGCTTGGTTTCAAAGTGAATCGTCATTGGGAACAGTGTGAAAATATCGAAGCGACAATTAATTATTGGACCAAATGGCAGAAGCGCGCGCCAAACGAGGATTATGGGATTGATGGCATCGTAGTGAAGATCAATGAGCGTGAATATCAAACGCGACTTGGTTACACCGGCAAGGCGCCGCGTTTCGTCGTCGCTTTCAAGTTTAAGGCCGAAGAGGCGACGACGGTTGTCGAAGATATTATTCTCCAAGTTGGTCGGACGGGAGTGGTGACACCGGTCGCTGTTCTCCGACCGGTCTTGCTGGCTGGCTCCACGATCTCGCGGGCGACGCTTCACAATGAGGATGAGATCAAACGTCTGGATGTGCGGATTGGTGATACGGTGATTGTGCGCAAGGCGGGCGACATTATCCCCGACATTGTCATGGCTTTGCCCGACCTCCGAACAGGTAAAGAGAAACCTTTTGTTTTCCCCACTTATCTCGAAGTTTGCGGCGGTCCAATTGAACGAATCCCCGGCCAGGCTGCTCACCGTTGTGTTAATCCGAATTCGTTCGCCCAATTACGGCGTAAGTTCTACCACTTCGTCTCGAAATCAGCCTTTGATATCCAGGGCTTAGGACGCAAAGTAATTGATCTTTTGTTGGATCAGAAATTGATTGCTTCTTTCCCTGATATTTTCACGCTTAAATTTGGCGATTTGGTTGACCTACCCCGCTTCGCCGAAGTTTCAGCTGAGAAACTTATCACGGCGATCGATCACAGTCGTCACATTACTTTGTCGCGGCTGTTAGTGGCTCTCTCTATTCCGCATGTTGGCGAAGAGTTGGCGGAACTCCTCGCGACCCATTTCAAAACTCTCCAGCGTTTGGCGGCAACGGAAAATAAAAAACTTGAGATGATCACTGGCATCGGCCCGATTGTGGCGCAAGCCGTGCACGATTGGTTTCGCCAGCCAGAGAATCAACGGATGCTCGAACGACTCCTCAAACACGTCATGATCAAACGGATGGAGAAGTTGGTCACCATTCGATTAACGGCCGTCGCCGACAGAACCTTTGTTTTAACTGGTAGTCTCCCGTCGCTCACTCGCGAGGCGGCCAAGCAACTTATCAAGCAGGCAGGGGGGAAGGTAGTTAGCGCTGTCTCCGCGCGCGTTGATTATCTTGTCGCCGGTGCCGATCCAGGCTCGAAGTATAATAAAGCCGAACAACTTGGTGTGAAAATAATTTCGGAAGATGCATTCCAACGCTTGCTGAAGCAATGATTAAGACACAAAAAACCGCCCCGAATGTTGGGGGCGGTTGCAAATCACATTGGTGGCTCAATTAGCGGTACACCGATTTGGTAACAGAAAAAGCCATGCCGGGCCATCTCTTCTTGGTCGTATAGATTCCGACCGTCGATAATTATTTTGCTGCTCATTAATCGTTTGGCCTCTTGGAAATCAAAAACTCTGAATCCCTCGGCGGAGGTGGTTACCACTAGAGCATGGGCACCAACCAGGGCATCGTTTTGTCTTTTCTTCAACCGAAGTTTCTTCTCCAACCCTTTTTCCTGAACAAGAGACAGAACTTTTTCTGTGGCGTGCGGATCATAAGCTTGGATTATAGCTCCATGGGTGACCAACTGCCAGATTAGAGATAGCGCCGGTGAATCAGACAATTCATCAGTGTCTTGTCTGAAGGCCAAACCCCAAATCGCGATCGTTTTCCCGAGGAGTCCTTCAGGGAAATGATTGAGCAGAAAGTCTATCGGGATTTGTCGTTGACCCTCGTTGGTTCCAAGTACCGCTTTCAAGATGGGTGAACAGTATCCTGCAACTTTTTCGGCAGTATCGATCACCATTCTGGTATTAGTGATCAGCGGTCCTCCCAAACCACAACCGGCGAATAAATGTCCGCGGCCAATGCGTCGGTCATTACGAAGAACTTCCCGGACCTCTTCAATGCTGGAGCCTGGCAAATTCACTGTCGTTTGAGCGAACTCTCCCATCAAGGCCACCCTAGTTGCGAGGAAAGCATCAGCGCAGATCTTTCCAAACTCGGCGCTTTCGGGACTGACAATGATTACCGAATTATTGTCGGTGCGCAAAAATGGTTTGTAGAGTAATTGGAGAATAGGAACGCTCCAACGATCCAGAGTTCCTAGAACAACACGATCGGGGTAGAGAGTATCCTTAACCATTCTTCCTCGACTGGAAAAATCTGGACTGCTGACAACGGCGTGTCGGAATCCTTGATCTCGCAAATATTCTCGCAGTTCTCGGTTTGTCCCCGGGCGAGTGGTACTCTTAATGACGATAATTTTCTTTTCGTGATCGTTCTTGTCCGTGCCTTGGGTAATAAATTTAAAATCAGATACTAGATCCATCACATCAGTAGTGAAGAAGATTACTTCACTCTCTTTGGTTGGTTGGCAATAATTATTAGGTAGAATGAACGAGAGTTTTTCTTCCTGGATAGCTTGTCTCAGTAATTCATCAAGTCCTGGTTCATAGAACTCTTCTTTTTGACCAACTCCCACTACTTTATTTCCCATATGGGCTAAAGTTGTGGCGGTCACTATTCCTAGTGGCCCCATTCCTATGACGGCAATTTGCATTACAACCTCCTCACCATTTTGGTTACCCTGTCAAAGCCGACTCAACGCGAGCAGGCGAACTATATTCCTATTTGATTCAAGCATTTTATGATTTATTGTCAAATGATGTTAGAATAAGGCAATGATTAAACAAGAGGAGGTTGTCTCACTCGCCAAGCTTGCTCGCTTGGCGCTCCCGGTGACGGAAGTTGAGAAGTTGTGCCGCGATCTCGAGTCGATTCTTGGATATGTCGCTAGTTTGAAGGTTGAGACGAGCCGCTCTTCGGTGGCGACTCAAGTCCGAGCTCTCGTGGATAATTCTTTACGTTTCGATATCGCACCACATCGAGCGGGGATTTATACCGAACGATTATTGGCGGCGAGTCCCGAAACTCACAGTGGTTACTTCGTGGTTAAACCAATTTTTACCGACCATGGCAATTGATCTACGTTCTCTAACGATCACTTCTTGGTGCGAGCAATTAGCCAGTGGTGAAGCCCGAGCCATTGATCTGGTGGCGGCCTACCAAGTCGAGATCACTCGGCGCAATGGTGAGCTCAACGCTTACCTCGAAGTTTTTGACGACGCTAGGGCGGCGGCGGAAGAGAGCGATCGTTGGGTCGCGGCGGGGAAAGCTCCTCGGCCGCTTGAGGGGGTGCCACTTGCGATCAAGGACAACATTCTCATTGAGGGAGAGATTTGTTCAGCCGCTTCGAAAATGTTGGCATCATATCGGGCGACTTACAGCGCGACGGTGATTAACCGACTTCGCCAGGCCGGTGCTATTATACTTGGTCGAACCAACATGGATGAATTTGCGATGGGGAGTTCGACCGAGAATTCGGCTTTTGGTCCGACGCGTCATCCAAATGATCCCACTCGTGTGCCCGGCGGATCATCGGGCGGCACGGCTGCCGCCGTCGCTGCCCACCTGGCGCTTGCTGGTTTGGGTTCAGACACGGCCGGCTCGGTCCGCCAACCAGCGAGCTTCTGTGGTCTCGTTGGTCTCAAACCAACCTACGGTGCTGTCTCACGATTTGGCCTTATTGCCATGGCTTCTTCACTCGACCAGATTGGCCCGATCACTAAAACAGTGGCTGATGCGGAGATCATTTTTTCTGTTATCCGAGGTCGAGATGATCTTGACGCGACGACAGTTGAATATCCCAGACCTCAAGAACCATTGCCGGTCGTCGCCGATTTGCGATTAGGGGTGCCCGAGAATCTCATTAGCGACAGGGTGAGCGAGGCCGTTAAACAGAATTTTGATCAAGCGCTTGAAGTTTGGCGGGCTCTCGGAGTGAAGGTGGTGCCAATCAATCTTCCGCGTTTGGTTGATGCTTTAGCTGCTTACTATATTATCTCGCCGGCAGAGGTTTCGAGTAATTTGGCACGATTCGATGGAATGCGTTATGCTGATCGCGTCACCGCCCCGACTCTTCTTGAGGAGTACGAGAGGACGCGCGGCGAAGGTTTCGGTCAGGAGGTGCGCCGCCGAATTATTCTCGGGACCTACGTGCTTTCTTCTGGTTACTATGATGCTTATTACCGACGAGCGCTCGTGGCGCGGGCGTTTCTCACGGCCGACTTCCTTGATGCTTTCAAGCAAGTTGACGCGGTGGTGATGCCGACAACGCCGAGCACGGCCTTCGCTCTGGGAGAAAAGACAATTAGTCCACTCCAAATGTATCTGGCCGATATTTTTACTGTCCCGGCCAACATCGCTGGTTTACCGGCGCTCACTTTACCCCAAGGAGAAGATGAACAGGGTCTGCCTTGCGGTTTCCAATTCATCACCCCACTCTTTCGTGAAGACCTTTTATTCTATCTTGGGAAACAACATGCCAATCTTTCAGCCTAATTATCTTAATCTCGAATACTTATTCAATCTAATTTATCGGGCTTTAACTCAAGCTCATGTGGGGCAGATTCCGGCGGAAGTTATTTTTTGGGCCAAGCTCGTTCTCCTTGGTCTGATCATTTTTTTTGGCATTGTTGTTGTCGCCCTGACGATCAGAATTATCAATTTGCGCCGTGATGAAATCCACGACTTTCTTAGTCTTTTGCGTACGGATTCGAGCGATCAAGCGATTCGCAATCAGCAGTGGGAGAAGATTGTTACCTACCTTGAATCAGACAATCAGTCTGATTGGAAGCAGGCGATTATCGAGGCTGATAATCTGCTTGACGAGATGGTGGCCGCGATGCGTTACCCAGGGGAGAATCTTGGTGAACGACTTAAGAATGTCGAGCCGAGTGATTTCTTGACTTTACAAGATGCTTGGGAGGCGCATAAAGTAAGAAATCAGATTGCCCACGAGAGTGGCTTCTCGCTCACTCGTCGTGAGGCGCGACGGGCGATTGAACTTTACGGACAAGTTTTTCGTGAGTTCAGTTTTATCCCTTGAAATTGCGTGATTGTCTTGGGAATGTTAGGATGAAAACTTCAGCTGGGGGATGGAGAAGTAGTATCTCGGGAGGCTCATAACCTCCAGACGCGGGTGCAAGTCCTGCTCCCCCAACAATCATATTTCCACGCCGGTGTAGTTCAATGGTAGAACGGGGGACTCATAAGCCCTAAACAGTGGTTCGATTCCACTCATCGGCATCAAGAACCGTTTTTCCCTAAGTGGAGATAATTATAAATATCCTCAAGTGCCTTGACGGCGTCGCCGGCGGCGATGTTGTTTTGGTGGAATAATCCATCGGTGCAGTCGCCGGCCGCCCAGAGGCCATTGACGGTTGTTCGTTGATTTCGCGGGTCAACCGGAATTTGTTCGATCTTATTGAGGGTTAGAATATTTTTCACGAAATAGGTTGTCGGTAGAAGTCCAATTTCAACGAAAATGCCGGCGGTAATTATTTCGTGATGTTCTTTAGTCACGGCATCTTCGTAAACGATACTGGTGACAAATTTACTACCCTTGATCTCGATAGGCACCGCATTTTTGATAATTTTGAAATTAGAGTGTTGCAATAATCTCTCAATCATTATTTCGTCCCCGCGCAATTGCTTGCTTCGATTCAGGAGAGTCACACTTTTACAATAGGCGAGGAGTTGAGCCGAGGTTTCGAGGGCGGCATTGCCGCCGCCGATGACGACCACATCTTTGCCGGTAAACAATGGTCCGTCACATGAGGCACAATAGGTGAGACCGCGATTATCAAATTCGGTGGCACCCGGGATCGTCAATTTCCGCCGATGAGAACCAGTGGCGGCGAGAACGGTTCTGGTTTCGTAGTTGGCTTTGTCGGTCGTGATGGTAAAACCGGCCTCACTTTTTTTGATATCTTGCACTCCTTCCCCCTCGTGAATTTCAATCGAATCTCCGGCGTAAGTGGAGAGGTGGGCTTTCAAATTTTTAGCCAGATCAGCGCCAGAAATTTTGACGGTGCCGATCCAATTCTCGATTCCTTCCGAAACGATTGACTGCCCGCCAAATTCCGGCGTAATGAATAAAGTTTTCAACCTTTTTCTCGCGGCATAGACTCCGGCCGCCACCCCCGCCGGCCCCCCGCCAATAATTACGAGGTCGTAGGTCATTGTTTATTTTGTGAACCGGAAGGTGGAAAAAATTGATTCTAGCAATTTAGTTCGACCCAAAAACTATATCATAGTATATCCACTCTAGCCACTTGACTTGTCGATGGACTAGAATATACTGGAGTTACATTCGGCATTCGCCGCGGCCCTGCCAGCAATGGCAGGGAATATTTTTACAGATAGAGCTTTGCGAAGGCGTCTTGTATTTTCCGAAAGTCATCACTATCAATTCGACCTAAACGAGATGACAGTCGACGATAATCGATGGTTCGAGCTTGATGGAGACAAGCGACCATATCTCGTTCTTGGTGACGGAATTTCAAGTACCAAGAGCCCCTCCTATCTTTTGTGGTGGTTGGAATAACGAAATAAAAACCGTGCGCCAGTTTCTTAAAAATAATCACTGGTCGCGAGAATAAATTGTTTTTCCCATTTATTTCTGACCCAATATTTTCCCCTATACTTGCCCACCAAATCTCTCTTTGTGAAACTAACGGTGGGTGGTAATCATTACTATGCAGTCGTTCTTTTAAGCGGATCCATTCCAGGAATCTTTTCATATACGATTATTTCCAAATTATTTATCACGGTTTCTTCGCGCGTCTTAGGAAGGCGGGAATGGCAGCCCAGTCGTCGGTTTCTTCTTCCGCTTTAGTTGTGCCGGTCTTTGGCATCTCGGCACGTTTGGGGTAACGGATTTCTGGTTCTGAAGGTTCTTCTTTTTTAACCTCAGTCGGGGTCGCTTCGCTCCCGATATTGGTCATTGGTTTTTTCCTCGCGTTCTCGGGAAAGCCGGAAGCGATGACGGTGATCTTGATCTCATTCTTATTTAATTTATCATCATGGATGGCGCCGAAAATAATTTTGGCATTCGGATCCACCGACTCGATAATTGTTTTCGCCGCCTCCTGAATTTCAAACATGGTCATGTCTTTACCACCGGCAATGGCGAAGAGGACACCCCTGGCCCCCTCAATCGAAACATCAAGGAGGGGGGAATTGATTGCTTGTTGGGCGGCCATGGCGGCGCGATTGTCGCCAGAACCGCGACCGATACCCATGAGGGCTGAACCGGCATTAGACATGATTGATTTGATGTCGGCGAAGTCAACATTAATGATCCCGGGCGTGGTGATGAGATCGGAGATCCCCTCAACCGCTTGGCGGAGTACCTCGTCGCAGGTGGCGAAAGCGGAGAAGGCCGTCGTGTTCTTATCAATCAGACCTAAAAGACGATCGTTGGGAATGATGACCAATGCATCCACTTCCTTGCGAAGATCTTCAATTGCTCGCTCGGCGATTTGCATGCGTTGAGAACCCTCGAAGAAAAATGGTTTGGTCACCACGGCGACAGTGAGTGCTCCGAGGTCCTTCGCCACTTTAGCGACAAAGGGGCCGGCGCCGCTTAAGGTCCCGCCACCGGTGCCGCCGGCGAGGAAGACCATGTCGGCGCCCTTGATGACATTCTGTACTTCTTCAACGCTCTCTTCGGCCGCCTTGCGGCCGATTTCTGGATTCATGCCAGTCCCGAGCCCGCGGGTCAAATTCTTGCCGATATGGACTTTGTGTTTCGCTAATGAGTGATGAAGGTCTTGGGCGTCGGTATTGATCGCGATGAAGTCAACCCCGCGGACTTTGGAATTAATCATGTGGTTGATGGCGTTTTTGCCGGAGCCCCCGACTCCCACCACTTTGATTCTGGCAAAAGCCTCAATTTCTGGATTGATTTTAGGCATGTTGGTTTTAGACTAACAGAAAAAAAGTAAAAGGCAAAGGGTTTGTTATTTTTACGGCCAGAGTTCTTTAAGCCAGTGAAGGAAAGTTTTTTTCGTTCGGCCGAGGAGTTGGGAGACGGCTGAGTCTTCAACATAGTCGCCACCGAGACCGAAGAGACAGAGTCCGTAGGCCACAATCCAATTACTGTCGCGCAGGGCCGGTCGACCTTGATTTTCACCCATAGGAGTGAAGACGCGTGCCGGTAGACGCAGTTCTTCTTTGGCTAAGGCGGCGATGTTCTCAATATTCCCGCCACCACCAGTGATAATCACGCCAGCGGGGAGAAGGCCGTTCCGCCCAATTTTTTTCAAATGAACTTCAATCAGATCAAACATATCTGACAATCGTGCCTCAATAATTTCATCGAGCTTTTTCCGGAAGGTTAGCAATTGATCGCCATTTATTTTCAACCGCTCGGCTTCATCGAGTGGGACACGAAGACCCAAGGCAATGTCGTTAGTGATGTCCATTGAACCAATGGGTAGAATTTGAAGTGAGGCGGGGATGCCATCTTCGAAGACAGCGAGCGAAGTGGTTTGCGAACCGATATTGGCCAAAACACAGCCAACGGTTTTCTGTTGTGTCGAGAGGGCGGTGAGGGCGGCGGCGATAGGTGAGGCAACTAGATCATTCACGGAGACCCCAGCCACCTCCACGGCTCGCACCAGACTATTGAGATGTTGTTCGAGACAGACAATGAAAAGAGCCCGCACTTCAAGTTTGGCGCCACGCATTCCCTCCGGCCGGCCGGGAATCTTCTTGCCGTCTAATTTGAAATAAATCGGGATAGTGTGAATCACTCGATTGTTGGCCATGTCGGCGAGTTCGGCTTCGGCGAGCTCGATGGCGCGATTAATATCATTGTCGGTGATCTCGGCGTCGGCGCGGGAGACGACAATCTGGCTATTGCCAATCCGTGACTCCAGGGTTACTCCACCTAAGCCTAAAAAAACATTTTTGATTTTCGTTTGAGATTGTCGCGCCGCCTCACCAAGAGCTAGGCGGATCGCTTGGCTAGCTTCCTCTTGATTGATGACATAGCCACGTCGCAGGCCTCGAGATTCTGCTTTTACCAAAGCCAAAACTTTAGGGTGTCTAGCGCCCTTGATAATTTCACAGACTGCGACTCTGACCGACGTTGTGCCGACGTCGAGACCGGTGACAATGGTTCTGCCCATAATGAAAATGAGAAAAAAATTTGATATTCCGTCGTTCGAGTGTCTCCATTCTACTCCCGTGAGACAAACCTTTCAAATGAAGCAAACCGTGGATAAAGAGATGTCGGAGGTAATTAGCTAAGGGAACCTCTAAATGCTTTGCTTCTAAGCGAGAAGTCGTGAGATCAATCAGAATTTCCCCTTCGTTTGAATTTGACTCCATCAAGGGTATGGTAAGAGAGAAGGTGAGAATATTCGCGGGTTTATCTTTTTGGCGATAAAGACGATTAAGCTCACGCGAGCGGCGTGAGCCGATGAAGGTAAGACTAATGGTATCGGGGGCGATTTTTTTACCCAGCACTCGACGAGCAATATTCGCGTAGGGGAGGCGTGGTAGCTCGGCTCTAGTGAGGTTTCTGATGCTGAACATCGGGTAATTTACCGAGCTTGCGCAAGTATTCGATCTCGGCGCGCCGGCCGATCCGTTTGAGAGTTTCGCGTTTGCGTTTGAAGTCAGATTTAGGTCGAGCGGCGTAACGTTTCGACTTAAGTTGGCGGATTACGCCCGACGATTGGACGCGGCGGCTGAAGCGCTTGATAATGCTCAAGTTTGATTCGTTAGCGCTCTCCTTCTTAACCTCAATAACAATCATGGGTTAGATCCTAACACGGACAATCGCTTGACGCAATTGCCGTTGCCGAAATTAATTGATAATTAAGACTTGAGCGATTTAAGATGCTCGGCGAGTTTAGTAAGATCAACTACGTCTTGCGAGTGAGTGCGCATGTCACGGATGATAACCGTGTTATCGATAACTTCTTTTTGGCCAAGAATCATGGCATAGGGGATGTTAGTTTTTTCAGCGATCCCGAGTTGAGTCGAGAGCGAATCCTTAGATAGTGAGTGGGCGATTGGGACCTTAGATCGTCGGAGAATCTCAATGACTGACAAACTTTTCATCTTCGCCTCGGTTCCCAATTGGATGAAGAAAATTTTTGGTTTTTTGATTAAACGGGGGAGTAGATTCGCAATTCCAGGCGCCGCAAGAACTCGATCAACGCCGATGGCCGCTCCCACCGCCGGCACCGGTTTCTTGCTTCCCAAGAATTTAGCTAGATAATCATAGCGCCCGCCACCGGCAATTGCGGTGCTTGTGCCGTTTGGTGTAGCGGAGACACCATTGCTCTCGGGGAAGGTGATGCTTATCTCGAAAACTGTCCGGGAATAATAATCGAGACCGCGGACAAGATTATTATTAATCGTGTAGGTGATCTTCATTGACTCGAGACATTCTAGGACCTCCTTGAAATGTTGTTTGCAGGGGGTGCAAAGATAGCTAATGATACTCGGGGCCTCGGCTTTCAGCGTTTGGCATTTGGCTTGTTTGCAGTCGAGGAGACGGAGGGGATTATCTTTCAATCGCTCACGACAATCAGCACAAATTTCTTTAACATGTTTCCGATAATAGTTGACAAGTTCACGTTTCCAGATCGGCCGGCAGTCACGATCGCCAATACTGTTGATCTCGACGGTCAAATTGGGTAGCCCCGCTTCGGTCAGAATAGTGTTAACGAGGCGAATGATCAGGGCGTCGGTGATGCTTTTACCACTACCGAGAACTTCAAGTCCGAATTGATAAAACTCTCGGTAGCGGCCCTTCTGTGGATTGTCGTGGCGGAAAAAAGGGCCATGATAATAGAGCATGATTGGTTGTGGTTGGCTTTGCAGGCCGTGTTCGAAGTAAGCCCGCATGATCGGGGCGGTGCCTTCTGGTCGGAGGGCGAGACGATCGCCACCCTTAGTCCGGAGACTATAAAGCTCTTTCTCAATGATGTCAGTGTGTTCGCCGACACCGTGATAAAACAGTGCTTCACTCTCGAGCATTGGGGTTTCGATTGGTTGGAATCCATAATAGATCGCCACTTCAGCCGCTTTCTCGAAAAAGCCTTGATAGCGATAATACTCTTCACCGATAAGATCACGCATCCCTTTCGGACTTTGTAATTTAGCTTCTTCGCGGCCGCCTTCTTTGTGATCGGGTTGTTTCTTGGACATGTTATTTGTTAAATAGTATTGGCCGGATTATTTTTTGGCGCGGCGGGAAGAATATCAATCCGATTGAAGGGATAAAGTCGGACGAAGACGCGGCCGCGGATCAAGTGTTCATCAACTGTGCCCCAAGCTCGCGAATCGAGACTCATACGGCGGTTGTCTCCCAGAACGAAGTATTCCTCGGCCCCGAGAGGGTAGATACCGTTTCCACCCATGGTCTCGGTGAGGGTATCTGGGTAGTTCCACATTATCTCTGTCGCGCCGTTTTTGATGTAAACCTTGCCGTCACGAATTACGACTGTTTCGCCTGGTCGACCGATGACTCGTTTAATAAAGAATTTAGATGGATCGCGGGGATAACGGAAGACAACCACCTCACCGCGCTCGGGAGGGCGAAAGAGATAAGACAACTCATCAATGATTAAGTACTCACCGTTCTCGAATGACGGCACCATCGAGACACCACTGACGATGAAGGGTTGGGCCACATAAGCGCGGATCGGGATCACAATCAGGACGGTGATGACTGCGAAGCGTAAAATTTCGCCAAAATAGGACGTTTTAGTTTTCATTCCGCCCAGTGTACTACAATTTTTCGCCGCGTGCTATATTGAATAAGCGTTGAGTTTATCAATTATTAAGAAATCAATCATGAAAAACAAACAAGGTTTCTCGGCCGTCGTTCTCGTGATCATTCTCGCGGTTTTAGTCGGGGGTGGTTATGTTGTCTGGAAAAATAAAACCACCCCACCCTCCGCCCTCCCCGAAGGGGAGGGAATTTCCACCTCCCCCTTGGGGGGAGGTTTGGAGGGGGTAGAGAACTGGAAAACTTACCGAAATGAAGAATATGGATTTGAGTTTAAGTATCCAGTCGATTTTAATAATCCACACATTCCAAGTGATCGTAGGTGTATTGAGGGCTGTCCTCCATTAGTAAATTTTTATCCTACAGATGCAAACAAGAATAGAATTAACGAGGAATGGGAATTTTATGTAAATCAACCAGAGGAATATTATTCTCAAAATTATGACCAAGATAACGACAGGATGTCTTCGATAAATGGCCAGATTGTAACAATAAGAGATTTTGAATCAGGTAGGTGGATTGGTTTTATCAATGATAAAACCAATAAAATATTTGTTTTAGGTTTATCAACCGGTGGATACGGAGGGACAAATCAGCCTCAAGAAAAAATTGCACGAGCCCAAGAAGAAATAATGAGATTAAAAGATTTACTGAATCAAATAGCTTCCACCTTCCGGTTTGTGAAATGATGGTTCAAGTTATGAAAGGACCGAAAGTTTTTGATTCTTGGAATAGCGATAAAAAGCTGATTCATTTTTCAGAAGCTAGTCCGCCATATTTCAAAGAGCGAGAAATCTGGTGGTGCGCGTTGGGCGTTAATGTGGGTGTCGAAACAGATGGCAAGAATGATAATTTCGAGCGGCCAGTTTTGTTGCTAGCCGGATTCAATAAGGAAATGGCATGGGTCTTGCCAATTACCAGTCGAAGCAATAAGAGCCGTTTTTATTATCCATTGGAATATGAAGGTCAGAAACAGTGGATTATTCTTTCTCAAATTAGAACCATAAGTACCAAAAGATTGCTTCGCAAAATTAGGGTTTTATCTGAAGAAGAGTTTGGGCCGATAGTTAATCTGATCATTGGTTTTTTGAAAAAGGCAAACGAAACCCCGCCTGACGGCGGGGAATCTCGGAGGCCGAAGCCCTAATGGTTATTAGTATATATGAAGTAGAAAAAAGGTCAATAGTAAATAAGTGGATAAGTAAAATGAAATACTTAATTGTTGGTTTGGGGAATCCTGGAGAGGAATATGAGTTGACGCGGCATAATGTTGGCGCGCGGGTGGTTGAGGCCGGTCGCGGGAAGAACAAAGACAAGAAATCGATGTTTCTCCTGCCGACGACCTTCATGAATCATTCCGGTGAGCCAATTACCAAGCTGATTAAGACTAAGGCCGCCACCGCGAAGCTCATCGTGGTTCATGATGATCTCGATTTGCCTTTTGGGCGATTCAAAATTTCTTTTGCCCGGGGCGCGGGCGGCCACCGGGGGGTGGAGTCAGTCATTAAAAAGTTGAAGACTGCAGATTTCATCCGCCTGCGCATTGGCATCGCGCCGATCTCGCCCGCGGGGAAAATAAAAAAGCCGCGCGGCGAAGACAGAATTGTGAAATTTATTCTCGGTCAGTTCACGCCCAAAGAAGAAACCGGTTTGAAAAAAATGATGCCCAAACTCCTCGACGTTCTGGAGACGATCACTGGGGATGGCCTCGCCTCGGCGATGAATAAGTTTAATTGATTATCCTTGATTATTTGATTGCCGATAGGGAGTTGCACGTAAAATGTTTACGGTCGTTACAATTTTACACCCAGGTTGAAATTGAGGAAAAAGAAAACCCCGCCCTAAACGCTTACGCGTCGGGCGGGGTTCCAGATTTTGTTGACCACTTCTGGAAAGTGGTTTTACTGTTTGGGGGCAGCGCTTTTCGCTACGATCACTCCAGTTGCCAAACTTCCAGACACCACAATGAGCCCAAATACGATCGGATGAACCTGGCTAAAGAAGTGGGTGGCAAGGGTTACCCTTGACATTAGGAAATGGCTAAAAATAAGCACAAAAGAGCCGGAGCAGATTCAGTTGCCTTTCCAGAAAGGCGACTCATCTTTTCTCCGGCTTGACCGCTATCGTTGAGGTGATGAATGTCGATCCCCACACCGTCATTCATCCGCATTTCACTCCATGATGCTTCGGTTAAAATGCACTCCAACGATAGCGACTATCCTACTTGAGGTTATCACAGACCATGATTACTTGGCAAGTGATTTTACGAGCGACATTGTCAGCTTCTGATTTTTAGCGTCGAAAAGATTAATTTTGAAAGGGTAAGTTTTCCCGAGTTCGAGCGCACGCCGGAGATCATCCTCCCCCTTGAATTCAGAGATGTGCACGAGTCCAGCTACCCCCTCCTCGATAGAGACGAGCGCGCCGTGTTTATTGTATTTGATCACAATTCCTTTAACCCCATCGCCCTTTTTGTATTTGCTCTCGGCTTCGATCCAAGGATTTGTTTTGAGCGCTTTAACGGAGAGGGATATTTTCCCATCCTTAATTTCGATTACTTTGGCTTTTATTTTCTCTCCTACCTTGAAGTGGTCACGCGGATTCTCAACTAAAGACCAGTTGATCTCGGAGATGTGGACGAGTCCTTCGAAACCCTCCTCTAGTTTTACAAATACGCCGAAGTCCACAATGCCAGTGACTTCTCCGGTGACGGTGTCGCCTAGGGCATATTGCTCCACAATTTCCTTTCGGCTTTTACCATCCCCGCTTTTTTCAGAGAAGATGAGTTTATTCTCTTTCGGATCGGCGCCAATGACATAGACGGAGAGTTTCTCACCGACCAATTGTTTGAGCCCATCCATGATTTTAACTTTATCGCCGTCGGGGACTTTCGGATAATGCTCGGTTTTCAATTGCGACGCGGGCAAGAAGCCCTCGATCCCTTCCCATTCGAGAATTAGGCCGCCTTTGTTGGCTTCTTTCACCACGAGGTCATAGCTCATCTTGTTTTCCACCGCTTTCTTAGCATCGCTCCAGAGAAGCGCCTGCTTGGCTTCTTTCAGTGAGAGCTCGATATAACCGTTCTCGCCTTCGGGCAAGACAACTTTAGCGGTGATATGATCACCGGTTTTAACTTCCTTAATCAATTCGCGGGCGTTGAGATATTCTCGGCCGAAAATGAGACCGGTGCCGAATGGTGGGACATCCACATACACGGCAAGGCGATTCTTCCCAATGACGGTGCCCCTTACCAACGCGCCGATCTCCGGCGCCATGATTGTGGCTTTAAGGATTCGATCCATTGGGCCACTGCTGTGACTCGCAGTGTTCAGGTCGATTTCTTGGTCGTTCTCGGTCGTTGATCTTGACTCAATCGTTAACATGCGAGAAAGTATAACAAAAGCCACCATCTGGTCAAGGCACGATCTTTTTGCTATACTAGAGCTAACGATTATGATTATAACCTACCACGGTGAGAACTTTGTTAAGGTTCAACACGGAGATTTGGTTGTGGCTTGGAATCAGAATGGTGTTAATCAGATAAAGATTGGCGGCAAAAATCCTTTTATAATTGACGGCCCCGGAGAGTATGAGGTCTCGAATATTTTTGTCCAAGGTTTCGGTGTTCCCAGTTCAGACAAAACTCCCAATACTATTTTCCTTTTATCTTTCGAAGGTCTACGATTTGTTCATCTAGGAGCCATCGGTGAGGCCAAAATCCCAGAATCCGTGTCAGCTGGGGTCGGTGAGGTCGATGTTCTCTTCGCGCCGCTTGGTGGCCCCAAGCCACTTTCGCCTGCTGCTGTTTATCAATTAGCCCTGGCCTTCCAGTCGAAAGTGATTATTCCGCTTACCGAATCGGAAACAATTCGTCGGCAATTTTTGAAAGAAGCGGGAGCGGAAGGCGTTAAACCAATAGACAAGTTGGTGCTAAAGAAAAAAGATATTTTAGAGAAAGAAGGAGAAGTCGTTGTTCTTACTACGGTATGAAAAATTTTTCTCAACATCTTGAACGTTGGCGCAATGAATCGGAACATCGGCGGCATCGACGAGCACTCCTCTTAGCCAGTGGTATTACCGTCTGCCTTTTTGTCATTTGGTTGGGGAGTTTTCGACTTTCGTCAGCCCTGCGCGAGGTCCCAACGATCAACGCGGCCAAGTCGACAGAAGCGACCAGTCTGGTCGCGAGCCCCGTCGCCGTAGGCGGGACGAGCCCGGGAATTATTGAGAGGATCAAGGCTGGTTGGCGAGCCGTGACTCAATAAACTAAAGTCTAATTTTATATGTCTGATAAAGATAGAATAAACCTTTCTTCGTCGATTGAATCGAGAGTGATCCCGACCGACATTGCGGCTGAAATGAAAAACTCTTATCTCGATTACGCCATGTCGGTAATTGTGTCGCGAGCTCTGCCTGATGTGCGCGATGGTTTGAAGCCGGTGCACCGCCGGATTCTTTACGCCATGCATGAGCTTGGGTTAGGGACGAGTGCCAGATTCCGTAAGTCGGCGCTCGTGGTTGGCGAAGTGCTAGGTAAATATCATCCGCATGGTGATGTGGCTTGTTACGATGCGCTCGCGCGGTTAGCCCAAGATTTCTCGATGCGTTATCCGCTCGTGATTGGTCAGGGGAACTTCGGTTCAATCGATGGCGATCGTCCGGCGGCGATGCGTTATACTGAGGTCAAGATGTCGTCACTTGCGGGTGAGCTCTTGCGCGATATCGAGAAGGAGACGGTTAATTTTGTTCCCAACTACGACGGCTCGCGTCGCGAGCCGTCGCTCTTGCCGTCCGCGATCCCGAATCTTTTACTCATGGGATCAATTGGCATTGCGGTGGGTATGGCAACCAAGATTCCGCCGCATAATTTGACGGAAGTGATGGAAGCCCTCATTTATCTTGCCGATAACGAAGAGGCGACGCCGGAAGATCTCTTCCGTTTCGTTAAGGGCCCGGATTTCCCAACCGGTGGACTCATTTTCAACGAGCAAGATATTCATCACGCCGCCGCGTCGGGGCGCGGTGGCGTACTCGTCCGAGGCGAAGCCGAGGTTGTGGAAAGTAAAACTGGCAGTCATCAAATTATTATTACCTCGGTGCCGTATCAGGTTAATAAAGCCGAGCTTATCACTCGCCTGGCTGATCTCGTTCGCGAGAAAAAACTCGAAGGGATCAAAGATATTCGTGACGAATCTACCACATTGGAGGACACGCGAGTGGTGATCGAGTTGAAGGGCGGAGTCTATCCGGAGAAAATCCTTAATGCTCTTTACAAGCACACCGAACTCGAGACGATGTTCCATTACAACATGTTGGCCCTCGTCGATGGTGTGCCGAAACTTTTATCACTTAAGGCGATTCTCCAAGAATTCTTAAAGCATCGCGAAGTAGTGGTACTCAAACGCACGCGTTTCGATCTCGCGCGAGCTGAAGAACGGGCCCACATCCTTCTCGGGCTCTCGAAGGCGATTGATCAGATTGATGCGGTCATTCAGACGATCAAGCGTTCACCAAGTGCGGTCGTGGCGCGAGAGAATTTGATCAAACGCTTCGACTTCTCGGCGTTGCAAGCGATCGCGATTCTGGAAATGAAATTACAGAAGCTCGCTGGGCTCGAACGACAGGCAATTGAGGATGAGCTCAAAGAAAAGCAAACCCTAATCAGGGAGCTCAAAGCTCTTCTGGCCGATCCGCATAAGGTGCGAGCGGTGATCAAGCAGGAGTTTATTGAGATTAAAGATCAGTATGGCGATGCGCGACGAACCAAAGTGGTGGTTCACGGCGTGACCGAGATTCGGACCGAGGATTTGGTGCCGGATACGGCGACGGTGCTCATTGTCACTCGCGGTGGTTATATCAAGCGCACCGATCCCAGCGAGTATCGTTCACAGAGGCGCGGTGGGGTGGGGGTGATTGATCTGGATACCAAAGAAGAAGATTTTGTCACCATTTTCTTAACCGCGCGAACGCACGATGATCTACTCTTCTTCACCGATCGCGGCAAAGTTTATCAGATCAAAATGTATGATGTCCCCGAAGGGAAGCGAGCCACCAAGGGTAAATCAATCATGAACTTCTTGTCGCTTGGCGATAGCGAGCGAGTGACCTCGGTGCTCGCCGTGCCGCGGGGGAAGAAAGACCATTCTTCACTTCTTATGGTGACGCGGCGGGGAGTGGCCAAGCGAGTGGGGATTAGTGACATGAGTGATGTGCGGCGAAGTGGGATTATCGCGATCAAACTTCAAGCGGGAGATGAACTTTTGTCGGTGGCGGCGGTCGCCTCCGGTGAGGAAGCAATTATTGCGACGAGTGCCGGTCAAGCGATCCGCTTCAAGGCAAATTCAATTCGAGAGATGGGTCGCGCTGCCGGCGGCGTGAGGGCAATTAAGTTGAAGAAGTCAGATGCCGTCGTTGGTCTTGGGGTGATCGGTGCCGAACAAAAACAAAACCAATTTCTCGTGGTGAGTGAGAATGGCTTTGGTAAAAAAACGGCTCTTAAAGAGTATAAAGTTCAAGGTCGCGGCGGATCGGGGATTAAAACAGCGAAGATCACCGGGAAGACGGGGCCGCTTATCAATGCTCAAGTGCTTGACGAGGCGGCGACCGAAATTATTACAATTTCCAAACACGGCCAAGTGATTCGGACAACGCTCGCCGAGATTCCGAGTTTGGGGCGGCAGACGCAAGGGGTGAGAATCATGAAGCTTCGCTCGGGTGACGCCCTCGCCTCTTTAACCTGCCTCTCCCCGGTGGTATGATCAAAATTATGAAAAACAAACTGGCGGTGTGGAGTTGGGTTTTACCGATCGCATGGTTATTGGTCCTAATTTTAGTGTTTGGGATTGTAGAGGAACTTAGCCTAATTGAAATACCAGAAAAGGTTCTTGCTCTTTTGGGTTTGAGTGGTTTAGTCCTTGGTGGCTTGGGGGGATGCTGTGGGGTTATAGCATTAAAAAAATGTCGGGAAAACTGGCGATTCCGCTTACTCATACGCAAAAGAAAACGAAACACTATTTTCAATTTGCTTTCGGTAAGGGAATTTCAAGTTCAGCCATTTTGTCACAGATACGGCTCGTAGATGCTCGGCGTTTGAGTCATAAGTTGGGAGACTTACCAGATAGAGATTTTGTGGAGCTAACAAAGAAGTTCAAGGCGCTTTTACCTTGAACTTCTTTGTTTTATTACCTTCGTCTTGCGACGAAGTCGGGCCGAAGCCATTTGTATCTTGATGCTAGCAAGAGTCAGGTCGGAAGTCAACCTGTTTATCCACTCCCTGGGTTTATGCTATATTTAAGGGGTCTATGGCATTTTCGAAACCACAGGAAGTAGTGGCTCAATTTCACCTTCAATCGGGGCTGACGGTGGCCGACTTCGGTACCGGCAGTGGCGCTTATGCCCTCGCTCTCGCTCGGGCTGTCGGGGCCGCGGGTCGAGTCTACGCGGTGGATATTCAAAAAGAAGTTCTCGCTCGCCTCGCCCGCGAGGCAAAAGCTAGCGATTTGGAAGCTAAGCTTCCAAGGGGAAGCTTAGCTTCCAGGATCGAAGTGATTCGCGGTGATCTCGAGCAGACACAGGGCTCGACTTTGGCTGATCAGTCCGTAGACTTCGTGGTCATTGCCAATCTTCTCTTTCAAGTTTCGGCTAAATATAATTTGGTTCGCGAGGCGAAGCGAATTTTAAAGTCAAATGGGCAAGTGGCCTTCATTGACTGGAGTGGATCATTTGGTGGTCTTGGTCCCAAGCCCGAACAAGTTCTTCTACCTGCCGAGGCAAAAAAGATTTTTGCCGAGGCGGGCTTCGTCTTCCTTCACGAGTTCCCGGCCGGTGACCAGCATTATGGTTTGCTGTTCGAGTCTGACTCTCAAAAACCAAAATCATGAAAAATCTTTCCACCTTCCAGCTCGCGATTCTAATTATCTTCGTTGCCCTGCTACTTATCGGGGTGTTGATTTTCGCTGGTATTTTACCGGGGTTTAGGGCACCGCAAGGGGGGACCGGCGGTGAGGTGCTAATGTGGGGGACGCTCCCGCGTTCAGCGCTGGCCGATATTCTCAATGATTTTAACGATCAACACGAAAGCGAATTCTCGGTGGTGTATCAAGAAAAAGATCAAAGCGTGATTGAACGAGACTTCCTCGAGGCTAAGGCCGATAACCGCGCCCCCGATCTTCTTCTCGCACCACATGAAATTATCATTACTCAACGCGACCGATTGGTTCCGATTCCAGCCGACACTTATCCGCCCCGCACTTTCCTCGATACTTATCCAACCGCTGGCCGTCTCTTCCTCCAGCCCGAAGGAACACTCGCTCTCCCACTGCTCATTGATCCGTTCGTCCTTTATTATAATCGCGATCTCTTGACTAACGCCGGTTTGCCAACGATCCCTAAGACTTGGACGGAATTTATCGGACAGACGGCGCCACTTACCGTCTTCGACGGTCGGCGCAATATTCTCCAAAGCACGATCGCCCTCGGCGATTATCGGAACATCGGTCACATGAAGGATATTTTGGCCATGCTCATGCTTCAGGCGGGGAATCCAATTCTTGATCTCACCGCCACTCGTCCGGTGTCGCTACTTAATGACGCCCTTGGCTTCACTCTCAAGCCGGCGGCGGCGGTGTTGGATTTCTATTCGCAATTTGCTGACCCGGCGCGACCGAATTATTCTTGGAATCGTTCTTTGCCGGAGGCCAAGCAGAGTTTCACTCGCGGACAATCGGCTTTCTATCTCGGGCCGGCGAGCGAGTTCACTGAAATTAGTCGAGCCAATCCCCACCTCGTCTTTGATGTTGCCTTGCCACCGCAAAAAGACAATGCCAATCGGCTAACTTTCTCTCGGACGATTGGTCTTAGCGTCGTCCGCGATCGGCCGAAGACAGCCGTGGCTTGGGCGGCGGCGCAGGCGCTAGCGAGCCAAGCGACGATTGGTCGCTTGGCGAGTATCACCTTACTCCCACCGGCGCGAAGTGATCTCTTGGCGGTGGGAACGACGGATCCAATTCAAACGGTGTTTTACCAGGCGGCAATTATCGGGCGAAATTGGTTTGACTTCGCGCCGCCGCGGACGGAGGCAATTTTCAAACAAATGGTTGACAATGTGCTCACTGGCCGCTTGCCCAGCGTCCAAGCTGTCTCGCAAGCCAACACTGCTCTCGAAGATCTAATCAATGATGTTTATGGGCAGTAAGAATAATTATTACCGATGGGGGATGATTGTGTTCTTGTTTTTCATGATAAGTTTGCCCTTTTTTATCACTTACGCTCAAGAAACCGAAAGCGCTAATCTGGTGCCGTGCGGGCAAAGCGTGAAGGATGCGAGCGGTAAAGTGACAATTCCGAATCCTTGTGGTTACCAAGATTTCCTAGAACTGCTCAAGCGCGTCTTTGATTACCTCGTGACTTACATCGCTGTCCCCCTCGCCGCCGGCACCATTGTCGTCGGTGGTGCTATAATGATGACGGCGGGGACGAACGATAGCAAACGCTCGCAAGCCAAGAAGATTATCTGGGCGGCGGTCTGGGGGTTGGTGATCGTACTCGCGTCCTACCTGATCGTGAAATTAGTTTTCGACTTTCTTGTTGAGCCGTCTTTCGTGCCAACCAATTTCAGAAATTAAATTTACAACATGACACTTTGGCTATTAGATTTTTTCGGATTAGCAAATAAAGTTTTTGCGCAATTTACTGATGAAACACCTTCCACCCCACCTCCGTCATTATCTCCCGCTATCACCAACCCCCTTAGGGCGAAAAGTATTGTCGCTCTTCTCACCGCCCTTCTCGATGTGATTGTCCAAGTAGGCATTCCCGTGATCGCGCTCGCGATTGTCTATTCCGGCTTCCTCTTTGTTAAGGCGCAGGGGAATGAGAGCCAGTTGAGTGAAGCGAAGCAGACTCTCTACTGGACGGTTATCGGGGCGGCGATTGTCCTCGGCGCCTTCGTAATCTCGGGAGTGATCCAGTCAACGATCGTAGAATTAGAAGTTTAATCGAATAGTCATTGTATGGATTTTAAAGGACTAATTAGCCTAATTGTTGACAAGATTTTTGATCCAATTGCTTTGCTGATTGTCGGCCTCGCGACGATCTACTTTTTGATTGGTGTTCTTAAATATATCCAATCGGTCGGCGATGAAACTAAGCGTAAGGAAGGAGTGGTCATGATGACCTATGGCATCATTGGACTCTTCGTTATGGTCTCACTCTGGGGGTTAGTGAATGTCTTAAACAAGACTTTCCCAGATCTTATCAACAAGCCGATCACACCCTCCACCCGAGGCCGATAATTTTTATCCACCGCTGGTGCTTGGTAACTCACTTTGAGTGTGCTCTAATGTAGAACATTAGTGGTCGTTCGGTGGTTTAATAAAAATTAATAAAATTACAATGTCTAAATGGTTTAATAAGGCGGTTTTGGTTTTTGGGGTCGCTCTTTTGCCCACTTTCGCTTTTGCGCAAGATGGCACGGTTCCAGGCATTTTCAGACAGATTCAAAATATTCTGAATATTGTTATTCCGATCGTAATGACGCTGGCCCTCCTCTATTTCTTCTGGGGTTTGGCGAATTACATTTTGGGAGCCGGAGATGAAGAAAAACGGGCATCCGGGAGAGGGATGATGATTTACGGGATTATTGCTCTGTTTGCCATGGCGGCGGTGTGGGGTTTGGTTGAGGTTCTCAATAATACATTTTTAGGCGGTGTTAACATTGGGGCGCCACCTGTTGATATACTGATTCCTCGCTAGTTTTTTCTTTGCCTAATGCCCCCGATACCTCTGTTGGAGAACATCAAGACAGCGATTGTTGATCCGATTATTTACTTCCTTTTCGCTCTTGCCTTCATCTACTTCCTTTGGGGTGTGTTCGAGATGATTCGCAACGCCGAGAGTGAAGAGGCGCGGAAGGTGGGGCAACAGCATATTCTCTGGGGCGTGATCGGGATGTTCATCATGATCTCCTTCTACGGCATTATGCAGGTGATCTGCCAGACGATTAGTTGTTGATCAAAATAAATTAGACATAAGAAAGGCCGGTAGCGATGAATCGCTCCGGCCTTTGTGATCTACGGCAATGCTTAACTTATTTTCGCCGTAGAGTCATTGTGGCTTTTTCGTCTTTCCGAGTGGTCTGATATCCAGCCCATAGTGTGTCAGACACTTTTGTTAGGCCCCACGAGCCACCTCTCTCGGTGCGTTTCAAGTCACGGTACCAAATTCCCTCTGGGTTTTTCTTGTCCCAGATGAGAAATGAACCACCTCCCTCTTTCCCCACGGTTTCTATTGTCATGATTGGATCGTTCAGATTTAAAGACATGACTTCACTGCAAAGACTTAACATCGCTGGGTTTATACCAGAATTACGCTGATGTTTCTCCCAGCACAACTCCCAGTGATCGCCCGGCTTGCTTGCGCTTATTCTTGACGAGTAAGCCGGATGAGGCCACCAGTCACTGATGGGTTTCCAGCCGACGGTAAGCAGGGCAATTATTATCCCAACGATCACCAGCCCCCAGACGAATTTTGATTTGGAGGCGATGGCCGCTAGGGCTTCTCCTCCTAGTTCCTTCGCTCGTTTCCTTTGGGTGATAAGCGCCACCAACAGGATGAGTCCGCCGAAAGACAAGATATAAGGGAGTGGAATTGGCCATTTTAGAACTTGAGTTTGAGCCAATACTGGTGCTTCTGGGACTTGCACCACTTCGGCCTGTGGCAAGAGTAACACGAGCAGTAGACCGAGGACCACTAATGCCGTCCCGATTTTAAATCGTAGCATCTGTTTCTCCTATTGGTTCTATGGCTGGTGTTGCGGGCGGTTTAACCGTCCGGCGTCGTGGCTTTGAGACTTTCTCTGGTTTCTTCGTTTCAACTACCACCGAGATCGGCCCGATCGAAATCGATCTGGGCTCGACTGGTGTCCCTGCTCCCGTTGCCGCTTGGATCAACTCTGCGAGCTTCGCCTCGAGAAGACCACGAGCCCGCTTGACCTCCAGTAAAATGGCGCCAAGTCCGACCCCCAACACCAAAATTGAAATCACTCCAATCCCTAAACTCATAATTTTCCTCACTTTCTTTTGGAAGGGAAATTGAATTATCAAAGAACGCCCCCCTGATTTCTAGTGGTCATTATATCATATCAGTTATTTTTGTCAAGAAAAAGCCGTCCCGATGATAATCGGGACGGCGTATTATAAACCACTAAATCCTTACGGATTTGCGGGCCGAGGTGGTGTCGGCATCTGGGTGGAAACCATCGCCGTTGCATTGGTGTTGCCTAGAATCAGTGTTTGCAGATTTGGAATTTGTTTGAGTTGTTCGGCCTGGAAGATAGATTTGATCACTTCGGCAATTTGATCAGGTGGTACCTCCCTGCCTGCGAGCGATACCACCACTGCTTCCACCATTTGTCCTATCCGCGCAGCATCCGCTCTTCCTATCGCCTCGATGGAATCGCGCTTACCGTAAGACTCTTGCCGAACACCCTCGGCAGTATGGAGCTTGGTTTGCTTGGACCGCAGGGCGGTGGACAGCTCTTTAGTTTCTTCAGTGGCTGTCCAATCAATCACTTCTATACTTTCCAGCGCGAAACCTAACTTGGGTATGAATCCGGAGAATCCTTTCAGCGTGGAAGGAAGTGGTTCTGGTTTGCCCCCAAGTAACACCTCAAGATGGGCCAGTAAATCTGTTTTGTTCTCTCTTTCCAATGCTTCATAAAACTCGGGGCTAGCATTGAGTTTCCGGAGATAATCTTGGATTGGAGATCCTTTCCCTTTTGAAAGTCTTAGCCAATGTTCATAAGTTAAAGAGGAAAAACCTTTGTTTTTACCTCTTGGGTCGTATTCACCTTTTTCGTTAACTGTCACTGGCATCTGGTAGGTCGCGCAAAAGTCAATGATTCCAGATGAGATGTCAGCGTCAAGCAAAGACATGAATTTGCCTTTGTAGTAGAACACTGGCAAGGCGGGAATAACTGTCCGGAATACAGCCAACACCAGTATGTCCAATCTGGCGTTGTCTCCAGCCAACTCTACTCCTTTTACTACCAACGGTCGTGGTACCAAGAACCGCAGGGAATCGATGTCTCCTTCATCTGGTTCGATTCTGTTTTGAAGGTTTACCCCTTCACCATCTTTCTTTCCTTCTCTAAGGCGATTCATACTGATATGGATTTTGTGAACTCTGATTTGAGGGTAGAGCCAACTGACAAACCTGATGCCAAGTTTATTCCACAATACCCACTGTAACCACTTTGTCCCGGGTTGTAACGGTCTTTCAAAGGCCTCGTGCATTTCTTTCTTTTGCGCTTTTGGGTCTTTGCTCACATTTACCTTTACTAACCATCGTCTACCCTCCAGGTCTTTCTCTTTAGACACTCTGTGACCGTCGACATTGGGCAACATAACCTTCAAATCGTCACCCTTGACGATAAATGCGGTGTTGCCCTTCTCAATGCGAGTGAATTGCCATTGCGCGTTGGCCACGACCATGATTAGAACAAGGCAAAAAATAAAAATCACGGCCAGTTCCAGTACCCACGGTCCCACAGTCTGAAGCATATTCATCACAATCCTCCTCCGCGTAAGGCGGATCAATTGTCAAATACCAATCAACCGCAACATGCGATTGAAACTGGCGTCATTATACCACAGCCATTTATAAATGCAAGTGTGCCTTGGGAGAGATTTGAACTCTCATGAGGTTTGACCCTCACAGGGTCCTAAGCCCTGCGCGTCTGCCAATTTCGCCACCAAGGCAAGTATCTCTCTCTAAGTATCGTATCCAGGAAATTTCACAACATCAATCTAAGTGTACTTTCCCCCTTGCTTGTTTTCAAGTATTTTTTGTCATAATAATTGTATGCTAAATAATTCACGATCGTATATAGTTGGGTAAAGTTCAATATTCGGACCTGTTGATAACTACGAATGCTTAAATAATGTTGCTAATAAAGACCTTTCTTGTTGTTTAAACTTTTGCTTTCGGTGATTGTATCGCCAGACATATTCGCCCAAGTATAAGTGTAACATT
>DATDVJ010000002.1:0-9182 GCA_036517595.1 Minisyncoccota bacterium | reverse complement strand
ATTATATTTTATCTTTCACCGATTAATTAATAACCAAAATGGGCGGTACAGGATTCGAACCTGTGACCTTTTCTACGTCAAAGAAACGCTCTACCAACTGAGCTAACCGCCCCGCCAAATCAATTTTTAATGTACTTTCTATTAATCGTGATCGAGACATATCCCAAGCCAATGAAAATGAAGCCGAGAATCACCAGCATGATCGGCCAACCGAGTGAATCGGCGAAGTATTCACTCGTGATATACGAGATATGGGCGATAAGGAAAATGGTGCTTAGAAGCAAAATTATGCGACTCTTCAGGTATACCGATAAAAAGAGGCCTCCAAACACAATCAGGAAATAAACCAATTGCCACGGCACCGAATTATCCACTCGGGAAAAGGCGGCGCCAAAGAAGCCAGCCCCACCCAAAAAGTAGAGGACGTGCACTAATCCCCGATTCCAACCATAGCGAAAAGATTGGGCGAGCAGAAGATAACTCACCCCCATGATCATGGTGAGGTAGGCATATAAATCTTCGTGTTGATAAAATGGACCATCAATAATCGCCTCGACTAAGAGATAGACGAAGGCTGTGCCGTTGGCAATCGTGAAGAAAGTAAGAATCGGGCGTTTGTGAGCCAAATTCAGAAGCCAATAGAAAATAAAAATTAACCCGAAAGTAATCGCCACCGACCAAAGAGAATCAAGGCCCACGTTAAGCTCATCAAGCGTCACCATCGCCCCACCCGGGATCAAGAGCCCGCCAAGCGCGTGGAAAATTGACCCCAGACTCTCCTCGGGTCGCTGTTTAAGTAACACCGAGCCAATAATAGCGAAGAGTAGACCAAGGCCGAGCGTAATTAAAATATGGCCGAAAGACCCAAGGTCGTCCCAAATTTGAGCCACGAAAATAATTAGGCCGATAACAACAATTGCCGCGCCCAAGACATAAAGCATCTTCGTCACCGAGAAGTGTGACAACTTTCCCGTGATCGGGGTTGGATTAAATTGTCTGATCACTTCCTCACGATTAATCTCACCAGCGCTTACTCGAGTTGAAAGTTCTTGTAATAATTCTTCTTTAGTCATGTTCGCTATGAATAATTAATTTCGGTCGCGGCCGGGCAACACCCAACCGATAAACCAAAAATTATCGGGGTAGTAATATCGATCATCATCGTTGATAAGATTAAGTTTACTCCGACTTCTCCCTTTTGTCAGGTAATAACCGGACGAAGAACTTCGTCCGAAGAGGAAGAAATCTGTGCCAGAATCATACTTGTTTGTAACGGTTGTCCCGTCGGGAGAGGTGAGAAGACTATCGAGAGTGAGCGACTGCGCCTCGGCCAAAGTAATTTCTCGACTCTCATTCTTCTCGGTGTCATGAAGGAAAACGCGGGCGATATAATTGTTGATGCTGGGAGGTGACGACAAGTCAATCGTGGGAAGGATCACCGGGTTGACAACTAGTTTGCCCCCGACAACCGAGTAATGCTGCTGAAAATAATTGTTACATTCATAATACGGGTAATAGTTTCCCCCATTGCACGAGGAATAAATGAAATCGTATCGGGTAGAGAAAAACAGAACCGGGAAATAAATGCTTATTGCCACGATAACGATCAGAATGATCGGCAAGACAAAAGCCAGCAAAACGGCAAAGTTTCTTTTAATAAATTCTTTCATGACTTTGATTATAGCATAAAAAAACGGAGGAGGTGGGATTTGAACCCACGAGGAGCTTTCACCCCTGCGCGATTTCGAATCGCGTGCCTTCAACCACTCAGCCACTCCTCCAGATTAACAAAATAACATCTTAGGGGCAAATTGTAAAAACAAGTTTGCCAGAAACGGCTAGAAGCTATAAGCTAAAAGCTGGTTATAGTGAGGGCCCTATCGTCTAACGGTTAGGACATCGGCTTTTCAAGCCGGTAATCCGGGTTCGATTCCCGGTGGGGTCACCAAGAGAAACATTGTCGGAATTACAATAATGGAGCGATTTTGCGGAAGCCAAAATCGCACTATCAATTTCCTTTCCGCCTACGGCGGAAGCCGTGAATTCCCAAAGTTCGCCCCAGCCAATTGAAAGCGTTTTGTTATTGAGAAAAGGGTTAGAGCCGATTTTTTGGAAAAACCGCTTCCATTCAGGATAGTTGTCGGTTTTTTCCAATTCCACGGCTTTTCTCAATGACAAAATGAAACTCCGCAAGGGTTCGATCCAATTCTTTCTCTGTTGTCCAAAATCCCTCAAACTTTCCTCGATTGACACTTTTTGACGCAGGAGAAGGTCTTTGCGCTCCAAATATTGCGAGCGTTCAATATCGCCATCGAGTTAGACAAACACTAATTTGTCTAACTTCTCCTGCGTCTCGGAAAGTTTGGACTTCAGATTTTGGGCAACAGTTCCGTTTGAAGAAATTGAGTCTTGTTCCCACTCTTTAATTTTCACTTCCATCTTCTCAATTTCTTCAAGCGGAAGCGACACTGATTGAAGCGTGCGTTTGATTTGACTTGCAATCGAATCGGCGGCAACATACGGCTGGCGGCAGACCCCGTGCTTTTTGGTGCAATGGTAGTAAATATATTTTGTGCCAAAACGATTGGTCGTATACTGCGCCGTAATCATGCCGCCACACTCGCCACAACGCGCGAATTGCACAAATGGAAAGTCGTAGCGCACCTTGCTATGTCTCGGTCGCCGTTTCGATTGCAAGACCTTCTGTACCGCTTCAAACAGTGCCGAAGAAAGAATTGGCGCAAAGCTTCCTTGATACCATTCGTCGTGATGTTTGATAAAGCCAAGATAAGCCCGATTTGCGAGTAGACGAACAATGGAAGCTTTGCCAAGTGGCGTTCCTGTGTGAGTTGTTAAACCAAGTTCAGCCAAAAACTTCGCCAGTGATTCGATAGTGTAAGTGGCGGTGGCATATTCTACAAAAGCTCTCACGATAATTTTTGAGTAAACGGGGTGTGGTTCAATGTTGCGAGTTTTTAGATTGTTCACATAGCCGTATGGGGCTTTTGTCAGCCACTCGCCACGGCGAAGTTTTTGGCGAAACCCGCGTTTCACATTTTCAACGAGATTATCCGAGAAATACTTACTCTGCCCGAACGCCACTTGCAACATGAACTTACCTTGCGGAGTTGGCTCAAACCAAAACTGTGGAAAGCGCAATGAAACTATTTTGGAAGTGTCTACAGCGTAAATGATGCGTCCTCCATCAATACTATTTCTCGCTAACCTATCAGGATGCCACGCGAGAATTCCAGTTGCCTCGTCGCGTTCTAGACGCATCATCATTTCGCCGAACACTTCTCGCCCGGGCTTCTTTGCGCTTTTCGATTCTTGAAATTCTTGGAAAATTTCAAGTTTTTCTCTACGCGCAAATTCTCGTAATTCAAAAAGTTGTGCCTCAATGGACATGATTTGCTTGTCGTCATCCTCTGTACTCTTGCGAGCGTAGAGAAAATATTTTGGTTTGAGTTCTTTCATAATTGGCTGGGGCGAACTTTGGGAATTCACGGCTTCCGCCGTAGGCGGAAAGGAAATTGATAGTGCGATTTTGGCTTCCGCAAAATCGCTCCATTATTGTAATTCCGACAATGTTTCTCTTGGTGAACTAATCATATCATTCGCTCGAATTTTGCACGAACGGAAACAGGACGAATGAACACCCCGCCCGCCTCCGCTAACGCTCCGGCGGACACCTCGGCAAAATTTCCTTTACAATTTCGGATTTGCGCGCGACCAATTTTTTCAATTAAGGAAAAGGAAAATTTTGCCTCGGTGTTCCGCCCTCAAGAATTCGGGCGGGGCTTCCGAAACTTTGGCGCGGCAGGAGGGGTTGGAGGGGAGGAATGACGTGCCGTTAGCGCTAGGTTAAGTGCAAAATTTGCTATACTATAAAAATGGAAAAGGACTTTCTGAAATGGCACAAAAGAAAAGAGAAACTGCATATCGAGGGTGCGCGAGTGTTCTTTCACGAGCGAGAAGTCTGGTGGTGTTCGTTGGGCTACAATGTTGGCTTTGAACAAGACGGCAAAGGTTACAACTTCGCGCGCCCGATAATTATTTTCAAAAAGTTCAACAACGAAGTCTTTTGGTCTATTCCGCTGACTAGAAAACGCAAAAGCGGCAAATTTTATGTGCCGGTTGATCTAGGAGATAGCGAGGAACGTTCGGCGATCATTTCTCAACTACGTTTAGTGGATGCCAAACGATTACTCGACAAATTAACCGTCTTGAAAGTCGAAGACTACGCCAAAATACAAAAAGCGGTTATCAATCTTTGCCAGATGTAACCGCTTTTGCGTTTTCTACCCTTTGCGGGGTGAGGCCGAAGCCGTTTGTAACCCTATACTAGCAAATACACAAATGGTGTCAAGTAGTCAAAATGTGGCTTAAAATAAGGACAGTTTAGCATAGCCCAAAATACTTGACAAGTTTTGAACAATATGCTAACCTGTAGGCAGTTCTTTGGTACAAATGATCTTTGTAATTTCCCTGCCCGGCATTTGGGCCGAAAAAATTCGGCGCAGATGCGGTGCAGGGAGTGTGCGACTTCCAGAGCACGTGAGGTGCGGAGAGCGTACTCCGTGGTGATCGCAAGCATATGCGCTCGAAAGAGCCGTGCCCGGTGTGATGCATATTTGTCTACCAGGTGCAATACCCTGGTTCCCGAGTTCAACATAGAAGTGCACCGCCAGTCCATTATCAGTAATGTATCTGGCATATGGCACACAAGAAAAAACATCACCCTAAGAAGGTGAAGTGGTACAAGCATTTAACAGTTTTTGAACGAGCGTTCATTGAGCAAAAGCGCCGCGAGGGTTTGGCTCCACCGAAGATCGCGAAACTTATGAGGCGCAACCGCAGCACCATCATCCGCGAGCTAGCTCGAAACAGTCCACCGAAAACAAAACGGTATCGGGCCGAGCCAGCTCACGCCCGGGCGTTTGAACGACGAGCGAAACGCGGAATCCGTCCCCGTCTTAAAAATGAGCGGACGAGAAACTATGTGATCGAGAAATTGAAATTGGGTTGGTCGCCAGAGCAGATCGCCATTCGACTACCAATTGATCATCCCGGCCAGACCATTTCAGCAGAAGCGATTTATCAATTCGTCTATGCTCAAGTCAGGCGTGATGGAAGTGGTAAGGTGAAAAAAGGTGGCGAAGATTCGCGTCTCTATCTCGCTCGGCGACACCGCCGACGAGAGAAAAAGGGCTTCCGAGCAACCCGGAAGTTGTACCAAACACCTCTACCGTCCATTGAGAATCGGCCGGCCGTCGTCAAAAGACGAAGACAATTTGGCCACTGGGAAGACGACACGATGGTTTCCAGACAGAGTAGCGATCGAGTGAAAAGTATTAATGAACGTGTCTCGGGAGTGGTGCTTTTGGGTAAAATGAAAGACGGGAGTATTGCCGAATCAAATCGAGTCGTGATTGAGCGGCTGTCATCACTGCCCTTCCACATTCGTAAGACGCTCACTCGTGATCGGGGCACCGAAAATCTCGGGTATGTTGAACTGGAGCGAGAACTCAATCTGACCTGCTACTTTGCTCATGCGTATTGTTCGCAAGAGCGTGGCTCGAATGAAAATCTTAATGGTTTGGTGCGTCGGGTTTATCCGAAGAAAACTGATTGGCGTTTTGTCACCGATGTTGATCTCCGACAACTTGAATATCGTTTGAACACACGGCCACGCAAACGACATGGCGGAAAAACTCCGCTTGAGGTATTATTCGAACGTACCGGTTGTGCACTTACTTATTGAATGTAGCGACAAAGACTTGAAGGAGATAGAAAAACTTTAGTATAATCAAATAATGGTTATTGAATGGGAAACATTGGAATACGAACATCGCGAGAAACCGAATAATTGGTATTGGATGGTTGGTTTCCTCTCTGTCGCTTTCGTGATTGGGACGATCGTGATGAAAAATTTTCTCCTCGCTATTCTAATTATTCTTGGCGCCTTCACCTTGGTGCTTTACGCTAGAAGACCTCCACGGGTCATCCACATCGCGGTGAACCGGCGTGGTATCCAGATTCATAAGAGCCTCTTCCCCTTCCACACTCTGCGCTCCTTCTGGATTCATGATGAGGAGGACGGGGCTAGAAAAATTATTATCCAGTCTGAGAAACTTCTCATGCCTCACATCCATTTGCCACTCAACGATGATCTCGACCACGAAGCGCTCCGTACTTTCCTCCTCGACTTCTTGCCCGAAGTGCCTCATCGACCAACCATAGTTGATCTTCTCGCCGAATATCTGTAGCTATTAAATCACTGTCCCCGTAGTTCAACGGATAGAATGTGAGCTTGCGGAGCTCATGATCGAGGTTCGATTCCTCGCGGGGACATCAAACAGCCTGCTTCCTATTGAGTAGTCGCGCGGCTTGAGACTTGCGTCGCGCGGCGGTGGCCTTCTTGATAATTTTACGCTTTAGCGCTTTATCAATTGCCTGATAAACCAGCGCGAGTTGGGGGGTGGCTTTCTTCGGGTCACTGGCGGCGAGCTTCTTTAACTCCTTCCACTCCTCACGCACCGCTTTCTTCCGCCGCAAGTTGAAAGAGCGTTTACGAAGTGACGCTCGCGCGGCCTTCTTAGCTGATTTGGTAATTGGCATAATTTAGATAAGACAGACTAGCATGGGAATGAATAATGAAGCAAGATCGGGTCATTATTTTTTCTTATAAGCTTTATCGCGGCGATCAATGTAGCAGATAACGATGCAATGTTCGACCCAGTTGGTTTGATAGAACACTCGCCAATTCCCAACACGTAGTTTATAAAACTCTCTGAATTCTCCCTTGAGACCAATCGGGAAAAGAGCATCTACAAATATCGGTTTTTAATTTGAGAGAATGGGATAGTTACACCATTTTGCTTCTTAGCCACTCTCAATCTCCTTTTAGCTTTATCCGTTAACTCAAGCCCAAAGTCAGGATCACCCAACACTTCCTCAACCGCTTGAATAATCAATGGTTTGAGACTGTTAATATTTTTGAGAGAAAGTAAGGTTGGCATAATTTTTAGATAAGTTAGACTAGCATGGGAAACAAAAAGCGTCCACCGAAAACGGCGGACGCGAGTCACGCAGAGGATAGTCTTCTGTAAATCAAGGGAAACATCAGGCATCGGCTCGGAATGCTACCGGGCAGGTTTTTAGCCATGACCAGTTTCCTTTCAGTTGTCAAAAACCAGCGACTTTCGGTCCAGAGAATGTTCCTGAACCAACCATTAAGAGCCTAGCAGATCAGGGATTAAAAGTCAAGTGCGGGGCGGGGAGTCGTGCGGTAAGATGGGAAGATTATGATTGCGGAACTAGCGGGTGAGGTCAAGCGAAAAGATGGTCGCGGTATCGTGCTTGATGTCCACGGTGTCGGTTATCTGGTGCGGGTGGTGAAGGAGCACGGTGATAAACTTAAACTGGGAGAAGAAACCTCGCTTCTCACCTATCTCGCCGTCCGTGAGAACGCTCTTGACCTCTACGGCTTCGAGACTGCCGAAGGCCTAAACTATTTCGAACTGCTAATCACCGTGCCGGGGATTGGCCCGAAGAGTGCGCTCGCTGTCCTCTCGCTTGCCGCACCGGATGTCTTGCGTCGGGCAATCGTCGCCGACGACACCACTTATCTCACGCGCGTCTCCGGCATCGGCCGCAAAAGCGCCGAGAAAATTATCGTCACGCTTAAAGATAAACTCGGTCGACGCGAGGGTGAAACTGATTTACTCACTGATGAAGTTGAAGCGCTCGAAGCCCTCCAAGCGCTCGGTTATACTCTTGCCCAAGCTCGCGAAGCATTGAAACATGTCCCCGAAACCGCGCACGACACTGGTGAGAAAGTTAGAGCCGCGCTCAAACATCTGGGGCAAATGAAGTCACATGCCGCCAACGACTAACTGGCTAGAGACCATCCTTGGGCTGGGGCGAAAAATTATTCCACCACCCCTCTTCCGTGTCGCTCAACCGCTCTATCATTATCTTCTAGCGTTTATCGGTTCAATTATTTATCGGCACCCATCGCGGAGCATCACCGTTATCTTCATCACCGGCACGAAGGGAAAAACGACGACGAGTGAACTGGTAAATGCTATTCTTGAGACCGCAGGCCATAAAACAGCACTCACCAACACCATTCGGATCAAAATCGGTAATCACTCCGAACCAAACAAATTTAAGATGACAATCCATGGTCGCTTCTTCCTCCAACGCTTTCTCCGCCAAGCAGTCGAGACCGACTGTCGTTACGCGATCATTGAGATGACCTCTGAAGGAGCGCGACAATTCCGGCACCATTTCATCGCTCTCGATGCTCTCATCTTCACTAATCTCGCCCCCGAACACATTGAGTCTCATGGCTCGTACGAGAAATATCTGGCGGCCAAACTCTCGATTGCGTCGGCGCTTGTGCACTCACCTAAGCCGTCGCCGACACTCATCGTCAACGGCGATGACCGCGTCGCCGAACGTTTCCTCGCCTTACCAATCAAGCAGAAAATTATTTATCGCTTACGCGACGCCTCACCTTACAGCGAGAGCGAAGCGGGTACCAATTTCACCTGGCGGGGCAAACGGCTCTGGACACGCCTGCCGGGTTCCTTCAATCTCATGAACGTACTTGCCGCCATCACCGGCGCCGACCACTTCGGCGTGAATCGCACTCACCTCCGTCGGGCCATCGAAGAATTTACACTCATTCGCGGACGAATGGAGCGCGTTGAGGCCAACGCCATTAATCCGCGCGCTCCCCACTTCTCGGTCATTGTGGATTATGCTCACACGCCAGATTCCTTGCGGGAAGTTTATCGAACCTTCAGTCGGCGATCGAAGATCGCCGTCTTGGGTGGCACCGGCGGTGGTCGTGATGTCTGGAAGCGCCCAGTCATGGGGGCCATCGCGAGCAAACATTGCCGTTTAATTATCCTCACCGATGAGGATCCTTATGATGAAAACCCAGAAGCAATCATCAACGACATTATCCGTGGCATTAAACGGACACCATATCAAATAATTATGGATCGCCGCTTAGCGATTCGCACCGCTCTAACAGAGGCTAAAGAAGGTGAAGTGGTCATTATCACCGGTAAGGGCACCGACCCCTTCATCATGGGTCCGCGTGGCACTCGCACTCCGTGGGACGATATGACCGTGGTGCGTGAGGAGTTAACGATTGTATTAGCCAA
>DATDVJ010000001.1:0-7084 GCA_036517595.1 Minisyncoccota bacterium | reverse complement strand
GTGTGATGGAATTGTCTAGTATCACTCGGGATGAATTCAATTTGGATCGGGGTGGAGGCCGGTAAGTTGGTGCTTGACCAACGAATCGTATTAGTCTGGCCGTGATAGAGCATGTCATTAAGACCGTTGGGGTAGAGAACGGTGAAGGAGCGAGTAGAAGTGGCCGGGGGCTGAATCACAACCAGTGGCGGAGCAGGGGTCAGAATTGGCACGGGAGTGATGGTGGGGGGTCGGGTGGGCGTAACTGGAGCAACAATCTCGAACCAGTCGTCGCTGATGTCCACGCTTTTATTATTCTCATCTAGATAATTACAATAGAGATCGTATCTATTTTCAATACCACAGGAAACTGCAATTTTGTATCGACCACTAGGTAAATTTTCAGGTAGCATCCAGAAAAATTCATTTGGTCCATTTGACGAAATAGAAGCAATGAGATTCTTACCATGATATTCAGGCACAAGAATAAAATCAATCCTGTATTGGTTAGAATCACTCAGATTAAACTCCTGCCAGCGAATTGGGTAAGTTTGGCCAGTTGTCAAAACCTCGCCACCATTGGGCCAAACCATTTTAACCCCGTAGCGTTTTGAAGGATCGTCGATGATTTTAAGATAAACATCAGTTGTGTCGCATCGATTAATATCGGCATCATTACAAATCTGAATAAGATAGCGACCATCGGGGACAAATACCCCGTCGACATGACTATCAGAAGCAATGGCATAACTTCCAGCATACCACGGATTAAATTCGAAGTTACTAGTCTCGAGACTTCTATTTATGCGCATATCTTTAATTGCGTAAGCCTGATCTGGGTTCTCGGCAGAGATCAATTTTAGCGCAACCGAATTAGAAAATCGATCGAAAAAAGAAAGGTGATCATAATTGCCTTTGATTAGATAAAAAATAGCATTGCCTGTGACTGGATCAAAACGGTAAGTAGGATAACCATCCCAAGTATAGTTTGGATCACTGGGGTTTAGATGATAAGATGTTGGAGGATAATAGATTTCTGGCGTGGGAATAGCGTTACTGAAAACCAAACGATTATTGTTTTCATCAGTTTCGGAAACACGATTATCACTATCTATAGTAACTTCCGCTGAGTGATTTACTGTGGAGCTGTAATTTGTCAGTCCAGAACCAGTGTTAACGTATATACAACCATTAAACACATTGCTTGAGTTAAAATAATCCGGGATATCAGTAGCCATTTGTTGAACAATCCCGTCAATCTTTATTTCAGTTTGCACATCAAATGTTATGCGGGGTGAAGGTGTGACACTGCCACTATTACAAACGGAGTAATAAATAGAGCCATCGGAGCGGAATTTTCCATCTACCACAAACAAATCCACATCTGGCACATGATAAGTAATGGTAAGATTGTTGTTGGTCTCGTTAATTTCTTGATAAGTATTGTTAGGGTCAAGTTTGACTGCCACAATCACTGTGGCAATGGTCGCTTGGTCGAAAACGTAATTCCAGTAATCGTAAGGGTAAGTAATGGTGCGACAAGTGCCGGGGGTAATAAGTGACGGATCACCCTGATGATTTTGATCCATGGCATCGAAACCTCTATTCTGTAAATTGAAAGTGACGAGGAGGGGGAAGGTGGAGAGTACGCGACCCGAACTCTCGTTACAGAGATTGAGTTGCACCCCATCAGGTGTCAGCGTTCCATCCTTAATCGCGAGGTCATAACCGATACCGGCGACACCACCAGTCGTTGAGGTGACGCCAAGAGTCGCCTTCAGCCGCGTGAGTTGCTCGGTGAGATAGATGATCTGACGTTGAAGATTGGCAATAACCGTCGGCGAGATGGTAACACTTTGAGCATTAGCAACTAGAAAAGAGGTAATTATAATAACGATTGCAAGCAGAGAACCACTGATGTATTTTTTCATCTCATTAGATTAGCACGACCTGAAACAAAAATCATCGATTATCCACAATTCGGGTTGACAACGATCAGGCATTTGCTAGCATAAAGATACATTCGGCGATTTGCCGCGGCCCCACCCACAAGGTGGGGAATATTATTTGTATAACCTCCAGAAGGTTTCTTTTACTCTCCTAAAATCTTCTTCATCCATTCTGCCAAGACGACTAGATAATCTTCGATAATCGATCGTTCTTATTTGGTGCAAACAAACATACATATCTCGTCCCTCCTGCTTTATCGGCATATACCAAGTCCCCTCTTTTTTCTGAGAAGTAGTCGGGGCAACAAGGAAAAATCCTCGAGATAATTTTTTGATGATTACTCCTGGACGAGAAAACAACCTGCTTTTGCCATTCATTTCTGAGCCGATATTTTCTCCAAAACTCACCCACCACAGGTCCCGTTCTTTAACTAACGGCGGATCGTTATCAATATTGTGAAGTTTTTCTTTGAGCCCGATCCACTCTAGAAATCTTTTGAGCATAGTAACAATTTACCGCGGCATCGCGGTCACGGTTAAAGTCGCTGCGTAATTTCCTTCTGGTTGGGTTTTACTACTCCCGATCTCGGCTTTCAATTTGACTGTGGTGGCTGTACCGCTCGGCGTATTGGCGGCGGAACTTTGGGCAATTGTTCGATTGGTGGTGCTGAATCCGTCCCAACAACTATCGGCGTCGTCACTCGCGCCGGAACCGCAAGTACTGCCACTATTAAGATAACGACTGGCGATGCTAACGCCTTCGGGGCTGAAGCCGAAAGCCGCTTCCGTGGTGGCGACTGTCCAATCATAGTCTGGGCTCGCGCCACTCGGACTATAATCGTCGAAGCTCTCTACGCCAGCAGTGAGAGATGGATTACTCCCCGCCTTGATACTTAGAGTATAACCGGCTGGGCCGTCAGTAGTAACCGTCCAAGCCACTGAACCGCTAGAGACACCGGTTCCAGCGATCGAGCTTAGGGTGACATCAGTGGGGGCGGTGATACCAATGATCGATGAGACCATTTGTTGATAACCAGTCAGCAGAGCATAATTGGTGCTGGTAGAATTACCCGTCCCAATTTCTCCCGCGGTGTCTTCTAAACGGTAATTGGTGGAGGTAGAGAGGAGGCCACCGAAGTTGAAACTATCGGCTTGTAAACGATAATTGGTACTACTGGCCACTTCCGCCAAGGCAATGTTGACGAAAGCGAGGGTAAGAACGAACGCGAGCGCAGTTGGTCGAAAATGTTTTCGCCGAATCATAAAAATAATAATGAGTAAAATAATCAAGCCCAATCCCCCGCCAAGAATAACAGTAGGGGTGATAATAATGAAATTTATACTTTGATTATCAATAATATCGCCGTCGCTATAACCGTGGTGAAGCAAGAGTCGCGCTTCATACCAACCCGATGAAAGTGTTTGTGACGGAGTTAGTTCTCGAATCCGAGTGTTGTCGGGCAAGACGAACCACGGATCAATGGCGAGATCAACTTTTTCTCCCCCAAATTTATTTTTAAGTCCAATTGAGCCGTAAGGATTGAGGTAGATCGTGCCGGTGTTTTTAAAAGTGAGATAGAAGGTCGGCGGCCGAATCGAGAAGCGGAAAGGTTTCCCAAGCAGATTAAAGTCGAGCAAAGTCCCGCTCTCTATCACCGGACCGGTCACCCGCACAAACATGAGTCCAGCTAACCGTGTGACAAAGCGTGGGCCATTATCGAGATTATTGCTTGTCGGAGTGATCGAAAAAACTGCCGCCCCGTAATAACCGCCCGGAGAGATATTCTCCGGCAACTTAATTATTATTGGCACACTTGTGCGACGGTGTGAGGTCAGGATGAAATTTTGTTTTTCGGTGGAAAGATGGGTAGTTAAGGAGGAAATTGGCATTACTCCTTCTGCCAGGGCCGCCCCATCGTGTAAGTCAACTGGTGTTGCCAGACTTTCGAAATGAAGTGTTACTCCGATATCACTTTCAGTCTGATTGATCAGCGTAAATTCTCGGTGAATGATCTCACCGGGGCTCGCTGTGAGCTCGAGTTTGCTAGGCATTAATATGACGGAATCATTTGTCGCTCCGTAAATCGAAGTGGCTGACAAAATGAAGACAGCAAGAGCGAAGAGAATGATCGGCCTAAAGCGCTCGAGCATCATGGCGTTTGTTTAAGCGGTGTAAGAATAAAAAGGTAATTTTCTCCCCGGCCCGCTTCGCCGCGAGCTGAGCCGTTTTGAAAGATTGGCGTGATAATTCCTGTTTGGCCGCTCGCATCAAATTTAACCTCAACCTGATCGGAGAAGGAATTTTGTAGTTCCAGTTTCGTTATTTGATCGCGGGTCGGATCGCCGCTGCTTGGTAAAATAACTAATCCGGATGTATTCCCGACGGTGGTGGAAATAATTGAGTTTCCATCTTGCCCGAGATCGCGGAGCAATTCGGATTTGATTTGAGTTTTGAGGGCTTCAAGGGTTAGAGGGTCAAGAGTCAAAAGGGGGGTTGAACTTGCCGTGAGCCCATTGATCGATTCTTGCTCGGCGGCTTCGCCGCCAACAAATTTCCGCCAAGCGTCATTCGCTCTCTGCCAATAATAACTGGCGTTATTGGCAAAGACTTTGATCGAACGATTAACTTTTAACCAGAGGTGTTCGAGACGAATCCAGAGCAGATCATAAACCGAAGAGACGTTCGTCATATTTTGCTCCGTGGTAATTGTTTGTGAAGCAGTGCTAACGGCGCCGATCAGTAGGCTACCCCCCTTCTCCACTCGAGTAACTAGGGGCGACCAAGCGACAGTGATAGAAAGGAAAATTGCTAAAACGAGCAAGATTAGTGGTGAATGAGTCGACCTTGCGCCGACAGTGATATTCTTGAGAAGATCAGGACCACGGAGAGCCCAGTCGTTTAAATCGACGAACCATCGGTTGCCAATCCTTTTAGCTTTCAAGTCATTCAGATCACACCAAGTAATCAGTTGATTTAGAGCAAGTGACTCGCGTTTGGCTAGCGTCTCTACTGCCAAAAAATGTGTTTTCAGATAATTTTCTCCCACCGTAGAATTATAGTATATAAATGTGTTATGGTGAAATGGTGAAGGTGATAAATGTTATTCCAATTACTCGCGGAGTGTTCCGCGATGAATTAACCTACTTTACTGCCTCGCTGATTAAGCCTGGGGCTATCGTCTCGGTACCTTTGCGGGGTCGATCGATTGAGGCTTTAGTTAGCACAGTGCGTGAAGTTAACGAACTCAAACTCTCGGTCAAGAATGCCACTTATCCACTCAAGAAGATTACTCGTTTAAAGCATGAACATTTTTTCACTACGCCGTTCATGGAGGCCGTTCGTTTAAGCGCCGATTATTCCGCTGCGCCGCTTGGTGCGACAATCAAGAGTCTTGTCCCGACCACAATTCTAAATAGTAAATTCTCACCGCCCCCCAAAAAAGAACCGCCCGAGGCCAAAATTCCGGTTGGAGAATTCTTAGTCCTTCAAGAACCCGATGAAGAGCGCCACGCTTATTACAAAAGTTTGATTCGAGCCGAGTTCGCTAAGCATGGATCCGTTTTTCTTTGCTTACCAACAGTAGTTGATATCAATCACACTTTTGTTTCGTTGAAACGAGGAATTAGTGAGTACACGATTGTTCTTCATCATCAACTTTCCACTCGCGAATTGATTCAGGCTTGGCAAAAAGCGCTTGAGCTTGATCATCCCGTATTAATTATTGCGACACCAATCTTCCTCTCTCTTCCCCGAACAGATCTTCGAGCGATTATTGTTGATCGAGAGAGTACTCCGGCTTACAAATCTTCTCACCGCCCCTTCCTCGATTATCGTCGCTTTGCCGAATATCTTGCGAAAACATCGCGGGCCGCCTTCGTCTTAGGTGATACAGTTCTTCGAACGGAGACAACCTATCGGACTGATCAAGGGGAATTCCAACCACTCTCTTCGCTTAAGTATCATGCCGCGTCAACTGCCACTCAAACTCTAATTACTGTCAAGAAAACTGCTACGGCCAACTTCCGGGTTGTTAGTGATGAGTTGCGAGAAGTGATCACCGAAACTCAAAAAAGAAACGAAAAAATATTTCTCTTCAGCCACCGGCGTGGTTTGGCACCGGTGGTTATTTGTCAAGATTGTGGCAGTACGGTGGAATGCGATAATTGCGAAGCGCCAGCCGTACTTCATCCCGCGTCGCTTGAAGTGGACGGAGTGGAAACAATTTTTATTTGCCATCGTTGTGGCGCGCGGCGAAGCGCGGCGGAGAAATGTCGCCATTGCGGTGGGTGGCGGCTCCTTGAACTCGGTATCGGGATTGACCGAGTGGCGCGCGAACTCGGCGAATATTTTCCCGAGCTCAAATTATTCAAACTTGATAGTGATACTGTCCGTGGTGGAACGTTGCCGCTCACGATCGTTAAGCGCTTCCTCTCGACCCCGGGCAGTGTTCTTCTCGGCACCGAGATGGCTCTCTGTTATCTTAAAGAACGAATCGAGAATGTGGCCGTGGTCGCCCTCGATTCCCTTTTTGCCTTACCCGATTATCGAGTCAATGAGAGAGTATTCAGCCTCTTGATTCGTTTGCGGTCTTTGGCGGGCAAACATTTTATCATTCAAACTAGAAATGTGAAAATACGATTATTCGAGGACGCGCTCAAGGGCAATCTAATTGATTTCTACCGATCCGAAATTGCCGAGCGAAAACAGTATGGTTATCCGCCCTTCCAAATTTTTATCAAAGTGGCTCTGCGCGGTAAGCGTGCTGAAGTGAGATTGGCGATGAAAGCTCTGGCTGATAAATTGACCAGCTATGAACCGGAAGTTTTCCCCGCTTTTACCGCCGTGGTCGCCGGCGAATATCGAATGCATCTGCTTATCAAACGCAAGTTGACGGCTTGGCCCGAACCAGAACTTTTAGCCCAATTAAAATCCTTGCCCCCCTATTTCATTGTCGATGTTGATCCGGATAGTTTGCTGTGATTTACTGGGTCTTAAATAGTATACGACCGTTTGTTAAGGTTCAAGACTAGCATAGCTCTCCGCAGGAGCTACAATAGTCTTGTATGGCAACACGAAAAAGGTATTTGGCCCGTTCCAAAGTTTCCAACGCCCACTGCCGTGAATTTTTGAGATATTTCGCTCTTGATCTAACGGC